>JAVBQI010000174.1:0-23320 GCA_031549145.1 Thermoguttaceae bacterium
ATCGACGTCGGAACCGTCGAGAAGCATTTGTCCGCCGATCAGACGCCGAGCCTCCTGCTGCGATCGTTTGATAGTGCTCATAACCCTATTACGACGGTTTGAGCAAAATGGTTCAATATTTTTCCTGAAAATCAGTAATGATTTTCCGTCATTCCCGCGTAGGCGGGAATCTATAGTGAAACCGTTCCCTCTGGACCCCCGCCTGCGCGGGGGTGACGGAAAAGGAAAACATCTTCCCACCTCCCACTCAACATTCCCATGCCATTCAAAATCACACTCGTCTTGCTTGTCATTTTGTCCGCGTCCCTGCTGTCCGCCGCCGAAGAGCTTGCCTTTGTCCCGGAAATGACGCCGAAATTCCTGGAGCAGATGCAAGACTGCAAGGAGCGGTCGATCCCGGTGATCGATTACCACATTCATCTTCGCGGGGGAATGACCGCCGAAAAGGCGGCCGTTCGGCAAGAGAAAACCGGCATCGGTTCCGGAGTGCTCGAAAATGCCGGCCGCGATTGGAAACTTTCGGACAACGAGAAACTGCGGGCGTTTATCGACGAGGCCGAAAAGGCGAGGGCGAACGGCGAGCCGCTGTTGATCGGCATTCAGGTCAACGACCGTGACTGGTTCAAGGTGATCGACCCGAAGTTGCGGGAGCGGCTCGATTTCGTTTTGGCCGACACGATGATCATGGGGACCGGCGCGGATGGCAAGCCGCAGAAATTATGGTTGGATAATTACAAGATCGACGATCCCGACGAGTGGATGCGGCGGTATATGGACCATAACCGGCAGGTGCTGTCCGAGCCGATCACGATTCTCGCGAACCCGACATACTTGCCGCAACCGATCGAGCACCTGTACGACCGGCTTTGGACGGAGGAGCGGATGCGGGAAATCATCGCGAAGGCGATCGAGAAGAATGTCGCGATTGAGATTCAGGCGGGCACGAAATTCCCGTCGATGCGGTTTTTGAAGCTGGCTAAGGAGATGGGGGCGAAATTTTCCCTGGGCACGAACAATCACAACGACAAACCGTCGGATATCGACCGTTGGTATGAGACGATCAAGGAACTGCAGCTCGACAAGGACGATTTCCTCGTCCTGAAAAAACACCCGCGATAGTGAGTTCGGGAAAATTTTGAGGCTTGAGGTCAATGTCTCGTCATCCCCGCGAAGGCGGGGATCCATAGGGAACGGTTTCACTATAGATTCCCGCCTGCGCGGGAATGACGAATTTATTTCTTTACCGTTCCTAACTCGCGGTTCGTCATTTTCATATTACCGTTGTTGAAGCACGCTCCCGTTCCAATCGTCGTCTTCCGATTCTAACGTTAAGGTGAAAGTGAATTCCTTCTCACTCTTCAGATCCCATCCGAACATTCCGATGCACGATTGCCGTTTTTGTTCGACAGGCTCTTCTTTTTGGGCATTGCCGAATTTTTTGTCCAATCGAAACATGTAACGGCTTCCGGTCGCGGTGGTTTCGTTCTCTATTTTTATTTCTTTTCCGGTTCCTTCGTATCGAACGCCCTTCTTTTCCGCTTCTTGAATCACCACCTTGAAGGTTCCATCGCTTGAAAGATCGGAAAACACGACCGATCGCGGTTTCTTCTCGCCCGTGTTGTCGAATTTCAACCGCCTCATCGATTCACCTTGCCTCATCCACACCGTGCTGGATTCTTCGGTTTCGTTGACCGGCCATCCGACGATATACGGCATCTTGACGATGTAGCCGAATTTATCTGAGCCAGAATCATAGGGCGGAAATGCGTAACTTTTCAAAAAAGTCGCATCCCATCTTCCGTCTTGGGATTTGAGATTCAGCGTTACTTCCGCTCTTTCATCGTGTCCGAATTTTACGTAAGCCGTTATCCATATCCATTTTTTTTGGCTGTCATCGTTTGCTTTCCGTACGTCGATTTTCAATATCGAATCCTTTGCACCACCATCGAGAATCGTCGCGGTCCCTTCGTAGTGGCTACCGTCGCTAAGCCAAACCTTGGCCATGCCGTTGCCGTCAAAATCCGAGAACACGAGCCGGTCGGGAATTTCATCGTCTCGATTTAAAAATCCGCCGGAATTCAAAATCGTTTTCAACTTCGCCGCTGAAAAATAGGGTGCTGGAGATTGGGAAGGCTCTTCCAGTTCTTCCGCATTCTTTTCGCCGAACAACGCTAACGCCTCATTGTAGGCTCTCCTTTGTTCGGATTGTTTAGCGGTTGGATACGTGGGAGGTTCTTTCAGTTCTACCATCTTGTCGGGGTTGAACACCACGACGTCTTTCATGATTTCAGTCCCTTGTTCGACTGTTGTAATGACATTCGAATGAACGGCAGTAGAGTGACCTTGATCGAGATTGGGGTAGTACGACTTTTTCGCTTTCTCGACTTCTTTCGCATGTTCTTCGACTTTTATAAGGGCGGTAACGTAATCATGTTCGAGTTTGAGTTTCCGGAGTTGTTCTCCGATTTCGCGTTGCGCTTCTTCCAGTTTAGCAGCAACGGCGTCATCCTGTCCGGGTTTGAGTTTCCGGAGTTGTTCTCCGATTTGGCGTTGCGCCTCTTCCAGTGTAGCGGCAACGGTGCCATCATGTTCGAGTTTGAAATAGGGGTTGTTGAGATTGGGGTTGAACGGCTCCGTGGATTCTTTCCCTTGTTCGACTTTTTTAACGGCAACGGCGTCATCCTGCTCGAGCTTGAGTTGCTGGAGTTGTTTTCCGATTTCGCGTTGCTGCTCCTCCAGTTGCCGAATTTTTTCGGCCCGTTCTGACGGGGGCTGTGCGTCGGTGATTGTTACGATTCCGAGCAACAGGCCGAGAAACAGGGCGGAAGCCGTCCAACGGAGTTTCCAGGTTCCCACATGTTTAATCATTTCGATTCTCCTTTTCAAAAAACGCCCGGATTCGGAAATGCCGACCAGACCGGGCGTCCGGTTCGGCGTGACATAATGTTCGGCAATATCGATAAGCGAACTGCCGTAGGAACGGCGTTCGATTTGGTTGAGAGTTTGCAATGCGAGGGCATCAGCCGCTTCCTCCCGATCGGCGTTCATTCGACGAATCGCCAGCCAAAGAAGCGGATTGAACCAATGTACGGTGAGCAGCAGCGACATCACCCAGCCGGTCCAAACATCCCAGCGTCGTAAGTGTGCCAGTTCGTGCAAAAAAACCGTTTGAAGCTGTTCCCGGGAGGCCGATTCGACCATGCCGCGCGGCAGGAGCAGGACCGGGCGGATCGCCCCGATCAGAAACGGGCCGCTCACCGCTTCGCTCTCGGCAATCACGAGCCAACTCTTGCAATGCGCCTGTCGGGCACATTGTTCGAAAACCGTCAACGCCCGCTCGTTTCGAACCGGCTGACTCCGATTGACCCAACGACGGCAAACGAGAACCTGTCGCGAAAAAACAAGGACCATGATCCCGCAACCACCGAGCCAGCCGGCGAACAGGATCGTTCGCCCGTCGATTCTCGCGGACCGGCTTTCGTGGGACGCCGTTTCAACCAGCGGTGGTACTTCGGAAAGAGCAACGGGAGCGGGAACGATGATTGCAGGAGCCTGTCTGGAATTAGGGGCATGTTCGGAATCAGAAGCGTGTCCGGAAATTGCGCTGCGCTTCATTTCCGGCTCTTGAGGCTGTTGAATCGCGATCCGTTGCGGGAGGTAATTGTAAACGCTCAACGCCGACGGGACCGAAATGCAGAACAGCAGCGTGATCGGGACCAGCCCCCAAAGAGCGAAGCGGGTCGCCGGGGAAAGCCGTTCGCCGAACATCCGGCGCACCAAAAAAATCACGACGATCAACAAGGCCGCCTTACCCGATTGAACGAACAACGTCGTCAAAAAGGAGAAAATCATGTTTCCTCCTTTCTGACTTCCCGGTCGATCAGATCCCGGAGTTGCTGCAGCTCTTCCTTGCCGATCTCGCCCGATTGAATGCAGCCGGCAAGCATCGATTGAATCGTGCCGCCGAAAAACCGGCTCAAAAAGTTTTCCTGCTCGGCTCGAACGACCGCCCTTTCTTCGAGAAGCGGCTGGTAATGCAACAGTTCGTAACCGGCGATCATCTGTTTCGTCGCCGAAATTGCGTTTTTGCCGACCAGCCGGTTCAAAAACGTGCGAACTGTTTTCGGTTTCCAGCTCGCGACTCCCGCGAGCGATTGGGTGACTTCCGCGGCCGTGAGCGGCTTGCCGGCATCCCAGAGAATGCGCATCACTTCCCATTCCGCCGGGGTGATTTGAATGTCTTCTTGTTTTGTCATGTTTCCTCCTGATTCATTTTGAAATCACATAGATTTCATTTGTAATATATCATATTACACAAGTAATCCGCTGTCAAGAGAAAAAATTCAAAAATTTTGAGAGTGTCGCATAAAAGTTGCTTTTTGCTCTTCGTTTTTTCGTCCTGAAGGGACGGCATGTCTCTAACCCCCGGCGTCAGCCGGGGGAATGGACAACACAAAATCCCCAAGCCCCAACGGGGCGTAACAAAGCCGACAAGTGACGCCCCGTCGGGGCTAAAAAAGAGGGGCGACTCCTTGCCCCCGGTTAAAACCGGGGGTTATCGACATTACGCCCCTCCGGGGCGAAGAGAAACATCAAATTTCATATGACAGTCGCGAAATTTTTCAGGCGATATACCCCGTTTGAGAAGTGAGAAACGGCGAGCGCGACGATCCGCAAAGAACACAGCAAACCGCGAGCGCAGCTCGCGGCTCTGATTTCAGGATCGCAAAAAAATTAGCCGGATTAACCGCAGAAAAGTTTCAAATCGGGCCGGGTCCGCAACAATCGCGGTTGGACGAACGACGGCTCCGGAACGTGCCGGTGCTGCATCGGGCCGGGATCGTGTACCGTGATTGTTCGCGGTTCCCGCGAAACCGGCGGCTCAGCCGAGAGCGCCTCAAGATTCGCAACGCTTGTTTTACTCGCATACAGCGACAGGGCCATCAGCGGAAAATAAACGGCGTAATAATGGTACTTCAAATAGAAAACGAGCGGAAAACCCGTCCCCGTAAACTCCGGCTCCGCCCAGGTTCCGTCCGCCTCTTGCCGGTCGAGCAGAAATCGGACGCCGCGATACACCGCCGGATGATCGGCTAAACCGGCCGCGAGCAGGCCCATCACCGCCCAGGCCGTTTGGGAGGCGGTCGGGTTCCCTTGCCCCCGGAGGTTGGCGTCGATATAGGAGTTCGGCGATTCCCCCCAGCCGCCGCACGGCTGCTGATGGGCGAGAAGCCAATTTTTCCCGGCGACGACCGTCGGATCGTCGGTCGGAACGCCGACCGCCGTTAATCCGGTCAACGCTTGCCAGGTTCCGTAAATGTAATTGACCCCCCAGCGGCCGAACCAGCTCCCATCGGGCCGCTGCGATTTTCGCATGTAGGCGACGACCCGGTCGATCGACTTGTGGTGTCCGAGCTTGTAACCCAATCGGCCGAGCGATTCCATTACCCGGCCGGTTAGGTCGGGCGAGCTCGGGTCGATCATCGCATTGTGGTCCGCAAACGGAACCCGGCACAGCAGTTCGCAAGTATTGTCCTTATCGAATGCACCCCAGCCGCCGTCCTTGTTCTGCATCGCAAGTAGCCAACGAAGCCCGCGGTCGATTTGAGAGGAGAGAGGAGAGAGGTCAGAGGAGAGATTTTCGTCGGACTCCTGTCCTCGGCTTCTATCCTCTGCCTTTCCAAACCCTCCCAGCACCATGAGCGACATCGCGGTGTCGTCGTTGTCCGGATAAAATTCGTTGTTGAACTCGAAGCACCAGCCGCCCGGCTCGACCTTGACGGTTTCGTGCCAATCCCCTTTGCGGGAAAGCTGTTGCGAACGGATCCAATCGACCCCTTTGCGGATCGTCGGATGCTCCGGGGTCATTCCTCCGAACATCATCGACTTGAGCGTCAGGCTGGTGTCCCAAACCGGCGACTTGCAGGGCTGGACGTGCGCCCGCCGGTTCTCCGCGTCCCAGATCACCAAATCGTCCAACTGCTTGCGGCAATAAAGCACTTCCTTGGAATCATCGGCATACCCGAGGGCCTTGAGAGCGATCCAGCTCCAAATAATCGGCGGGTAAATCGCGCCCGGCCCGTCGCTCCCTTCGAAGCGGTCGAGCATCCATTTTTTTGCCTTTTCAATCGCGTATTTGTGAAACGGTTTCCAGCCGAGTTTGCGGCAGGCCCAGATTGCCTTATCGGCGGTTCGAAAAAAGACGTCCCAGGAAAAAATCGTTTTCGGCGGCGTCCGGCCCGGGGCGATCACCCTCGGCCAACGCTTCGGGTCGTGCGTCATCAACTCGCGAATGCCGCGTTCGGTCGGGATGTTCCGAACCGGCCGCAGGGCCGAGACGATCGAGAGCGGCACGAAAATGGTTCGCGACCAGGCGCTCATCCCGTAAATATTGATCGGGAACCATTTCGGGAGCATCATCATTTGCGGCGGCACCGCCGGGCACTGGTCGTGCGGAATCTGTCCGAGGAGCGCGAGGTAAAAGCGAGTAAAGCTGTTGACCTTTTCCGCCCCGCCGAGCTGAAGCACCTTTCGCCGGGCCCGCTGCATGTATTCGGCGCTTGGGTCGTGTCCGGTCAATTTCAGCGCGAAATAGCCTTTGACCGTGTTGTGAATGTCGGCTTCGGCATCGGGGTACATGCCCCAGCCCCCTTCGGGTTTTTGCGTCGCGATCAGATCGTTGGCACAGAATTCGGCGAGCCGGCCGTTTTCCTCGCCGAGAAAGGCGAGCAGCAGGATCGTCTCGCTTTGCAGCAGGGCGTCCCCTTCGAGTTCGGCAACCCAGTAACCGTCCGGGTGCTGGTTCTCAATAAAAAACTGACGTGTTTTGCCGATCGCGGTACGAAGTTCCCCGGAAAGACGTTCGTCGGAACGAGGGGTCGGACAGGTGGTTGTATTTTGCATCGTGTATCGAATCCTTTCTCGGGGAACCTTCCTTGGCATTTTCAATCGGCCGAGCTTCGATCGTCGATTGAACAGCCGCCCATTTTACATCAACGAAGAAAAACGAACAACCCGAAAACCGGGCACGCGGTACGCAGGATAGTAAAACTTATTGCGAAGATAGGCAAAATAGCATTCTTTATCAAAAAGGACAAAAGAGCCGCAAGTGCAGCGAAGCGTAACTTGCGGACCTTGTACAGGGCCTGAAGGCGTAGGGGCCGGACCGTGTACAAGGTTCGTAAGTTGCGTCGGCGTACCGACTCCACTTACGGCTCTTTTTTATTGCAACGAAAGAGCCTTTGAAGACGCTTTCAAATAGCTCTCCCGCTCCCGCTGGTCCCGTCAACGCGCAAACTGCTTCGGTTCGATGCCGTACTGCTTGATCTTGTACCGTAAAATCCGGGACGTCGTGCCGAGATCGGCGGCGGCGGCGGCCATGTTGCCTTGGCTCCGTTTCAGGGCGTCGATGATGATATCCTGCTCGAAAACCGCGACGCGCTCCTCTAAAGTACCGGTCCCTTCCGTGTTTGTGACGCGGCTCGTTTGCAGCGTCGGCGGCAGGTGATAACCATGAATCACCCCTTCCTGACTGAGAAGAATCGCCCGTTCGATCGTGTTCTCCAGCTCTCGGACGTTGCCCGGCCAGCGATAACCCGTCAACAGGTCGATCGCCGATGCGCTGATCCGCTTGATCGACTTGTGCATCCGTTTGGAGTCCTCTTCGACGAAGTGATTGGCCAGGAGCATAATGTCCCCCCGCCGATCCCGCAACGGCGGCAACATGATCGGGAAAACGTTGATCCGGTAATACAAATCCTCGCGAAACGTCCCTTCCTGCATCGCCTTTTCGAGGTTGCGGTTCGTTGCACAAATCAAGCGGATGTTCGCTTTGCGGGACTGGTTGCTGCCAACCCTTTCGAAGGTCCGCTCCTGGAGCACCCGCAACAGCTTGACCTGAATGATGGGGGAAAAGTCGCCGATTTCGTCCAGAAACAAGGTTCCCCCTTCCGCTTCCTCGACGCGTCCTTTGCGTTGGGCGACGGCTCCGGTAAACGAACCTTTTTCGTGACCGAACAGTTCGCTTTCCAACAGGTTTTCGTTCAAGGCCGCGCAGTTGACCTTGATAAAGGGGCTCTTGTCCCTGGGACTGGCGACATGAATGGCGTGGGCGACCAATTCCTTGCCGGTCCCCGACTCCCCGCGAATCAGGACCGTCGCGTCGCTGGACGCGACCTGGTAAATCGCCTGGTAGACCTCTCGCATCGCGTTGGAGTTGCCGATGATGTTCTCCGGTCGGAAACGGTCCTGAAGCGCTTGTTTCAGGCGAATGTTTTCCTGCTCCAACGTGCTTTGGCGTTCGGTCGCCTGCCGTCGGGCCTTGACGTCCAACGCGATCATGCCCGCGATGATTCTCAACAATTGAATCTCGTGATCCAGTTCACCCGCCTCGGGATCATACTTTTTGTCGACGGAAAGCGTTCCGAGCACTTCGTATTCGCAGATGATCGGGACACAAAGAAAACTGATGTCCCCTCGACCGGGCGGACGGCGATTGTAGATCCGGTTCAAAAACATCGGCTCCTCGGAAACCTTCGGAATGGCGACCGGCCGACCGGTTTCGAGCACCTGTCCGACGATCCCCTCGCCCCGCCGATAGGTCAGTTTGCCCGGTTGGTAATTCGTCTTGTCCTGAGCGACTTCGAGAACCAAACCCTCCTTGTTCGGCGTAACCAACAGGATCAGCCCGCGGGTCAAGCCGAGTTCGTTATGCAAAAGATCAAGCGTTGCCGAGAGAATCTCCTCTTGGTCGAGTTCCGAACTCAGCAATCGGCTCAAGTTCAGGATCGCTTCCAGCTCGATTGCGCGATGGGAGTCAAGTTGAGTTTTGTCCATAGGACCTGCCGTCCAGGCAAAATGGGCTTCGCCCTCTGTCAAACCGCGGCCTCGTTGGGCCGCTGCCGTGTTGAAGACGGGAATTTTAAATCGGCTTGAGTATAACACTTTGACCACAGTTTGCAAAGGTGTGGCAAAGCGGAGGAGTTTGCCTTTCACTAGCAATTATAGAAGTCGCCTCCCGGAAAAACGACGATAAATTCAAAAAAACGACAAATTTGTCGTTTTCTCTGCGTTGAGTGATATTTTTTGTCGTTTCCGAAATACCCGGTCAAATCAACTGACAAAAAAACATGTCGTAACCTATTGAATTTATTGATATTACGGTTTTTTTCAAAATTTTGATTTTCTATTGGCACCCCAATTGCACACACTTTTAAAAAGTGTGGCGAAAGTGCGTCAATGCTATTTTCCCGATATCGACAGGTGTTCTCACGTAAAATTTCCGTTTGGAAATCTCGTTCGAATCACTATAAATTTAGAGCCCTTTTGGAAGGCGGTTATCATGCTTAAAGAACTCAAGATTGACAGTATCTATAATCCGTTTGCTGTTGCCCAAGCCCAGATCGATAAAGCGACCGCCGCTCTTGGACTCGACGAAGGGACGCAGGATTTTCTCCGGACACCACAGCGGGAATTCGCCTTTTCGCTCCCCGTTCGTATGGACAACGGCAAGTTTACCGTATTTCAAGGCTTCCGGGTCCAGTTCAACACGGCTCGCGGACCGGCCAAAGGGGGGATCCGTTGGCATCCCGAAGAAACGATCGACACCGTTCGGGCTTTGGCCGCTTGGATGACTTGGAAAACGTCGATCGTCGACATTCCGCTCGGCGGCGGCAAAGGGGGGGTGATCTGCGATCCGAAAGCGATGTCGGACAACGAGAAAGAAGGGCTGGCGAGAGCTTACATCCGGGCCGTGTGCCGGGAAATCGGGCTCACGAAGGATGTTCCGGCCCCGGACGTTTACACGAACGGCCAGGTTATGGCCTGGATGATGGACGAATACGAAACGCTCGTGCAGGAACACCAGCCCGGAGTGATCACGGGCAAGCCGCTCGCCTTGGGCGGTTCGTTGGGGCGGGGCGATGCGACGGCCCGGGGGGGCATTTACCATGTTCGCGAGGCCGCCAAGGCTTACGGCATCGATCTGAAGGGGCAGGCGATGGCGATTCAGGGCTTCGGCAACGCCGGTCAATACGCCGCGCTGCTCGGCGAGGAACTGCTCGGCATGAAACTGGTCGCGGCCTGCGATTCCAAGGTCGGGTTTTACAACAAGGACGGAATCAGTGTCCGGGAAATCATCGAGTACAAGGAAAAGAACGGCACCTTGCAAGGCTTCAAACGCGGCAAGGAAATCGCGCCCGAAGAAGTGCTCGAAACCGAATGTACCGTCCTGTTTCCGTCCGCCTTGGAAAATTCGATCAATGCGAAGAACGCCAAAAAGGTCAAATGCCGGATCGTTTGCGAATTGGCCAACGGGCCGACCACGCCGGACGGCGACATGATCCTCGACCAAAAGGAGATTGTCGTGATTCCCGACTTTGTGGCGAACTCCGGCGGCGTAACCGTATCGTATTTCGAACAGTGCCAAAACGCACAGAATTTCTATTGGCCGGAGGAACTGGTTCATGAACGGCTCGACCGGAAGATGACCGACGCCTTTTTGGCCGTATACGAAATGAGCATCCGACAGGATTGCAACCTCCGCGACGCCGCCTACCTGGTCTCGATCGACCGGGTTGCCAAGGCCTGCAAATTCCGCGGTTGGATTTAACAAAATTTGACCGGCCCTCAAACGTCAACGCACGGTCAATCGAAAAAATCAAAACAAATATCAAGTGAACTTAGGGACTTTCCCCGAGGCGCTTGATGTTTGTTTTTTCTTGTTTTTGTACGGTCCGCTCTGGACAAAATTCTTCGCTTGGATTACGATAAATGTTGATGCCGTGACGTCGATCGACGCTCGTCGTTTGATGGTCCGACCATTCCTCATCTTACTCAGCGAAAATACCATGAACCCGGTTCCCTCACCCGCAGATCAACTGAAAACGGCTCAGCAGCACCTCGGAGATGTCGTTTCGAAAGCGCTTCACCCATCCCCTCTTCACGCCGTCGTTCGCGAGACCCACGAACATTACAATCCCTTCGCCGTTGCGCAACAACAGGTCGACGGCGCCGCCGAGACTCTGAAACTGGATCGCGCCACCCACCAACTGCTCCGCTATCCGGAGCGTGAAGTTCATGTCCGGTTTCCCGTCAAGCTGGACGACGGTAATATCGAAATCTTTCACGGTTTTCGCGTGCAGTACAGCACGGCGCGCGGCCCGGCCAAAGGAGGCATCCGTTGGCATCAGGACGAAACGATCGACACGGTTCGTGCCTTGAGCAGCTGGATGACCTGGAAAACGGCGGCCTTGGACCTTCCGCTCGGCGGCGGCAAAGGGGGGGTTGTTTGCGACCCCCGAAAACTGACCGACCAGGAAAAAGAACGGGTCGCCCGGGGTTACATGCGGGCCGTCGCGAAGAGCATCGATCCGAGCTGGGACGTTCCGGCTCCGGATGTCGGCACCACGCCGCAAATGATGGCCTGGATGCTTGACGAATACGAAGTGATTACAGGCAAACGGGTTCCGGGCCTGATCACCGGCAAACCGATCGGCTTGGGCGGTTCGCAAGGCCGGGCCGACGCGACCGGTCGGGGTGGTTGCATCATCGCCCGGGAAGCCGCAAAGGCGTTCGATATGCCGCTTGAAGGCAAGAGCATGGTCGTTCAGGGTTTCGGCAACGTCGGCATGTACGCCGCATTGATCGGCGAAGAGATGCTCGGCATGAAGGTGACGGCAATCGGCATGGTCGACGGCGCGATTCACAATCCGAAGGGGATCGACGTCAAAGCGTTGGCCGAATTCAGCAAGCAGCACGGCGGGACGGTCGTCGGCTTCCCCGGGGCGGAACCGTTCCCGATGCATGAATTGCTGACCTTGGAATGCGATCTGCTCGTTCCCGCCGCGTTGGAAGGGGTTCTTACGCCGGACAACGCGTCGAAGGTTCAGGCCAAAATGATCCTCGAACTGGCCAACGGGCCCACGATGCCGGAAGCCGATGCGATCCTCAACGAACGGGGAATCATCGTGCTGCCCGACTTCCTGGCCAATGCCGGCGGCGTGACGGTTTCGTACTTCGAACAGACCCAGAACTCGTACAACTACTACTGGGAAACGGACGAAGTCCGGAAACTGCTCGACCGCAAAATGTCGAATGCGTTCAAGGCGATTTACGAAATGAGCGTCGCCCGAAAAGTTTCGCTCCGCGATGCCGCATTTCTCGTCGCGGTTTCCCGAGTCGCCGAAGCCTGCAAACTTCGCGGCTGGGTTTAGAACGTTTCAATCAACACGAGTTGCCTAACACGAGCCGGGACCTGTGGTCCCGGTTTCGTTCAACGCGAGAAAAGCCGCAAGTTGCATTTCGTTGCACTTGCGGCTCTTTTTTCGCGATTTTTGGTAAAATCTTCGCGTAAGAGGACTTTTGCCGATTCCGCGAGACGTCTTTTCCGGGACGTTTTCCGTTTTTCTTCGGCGTACCCTTTCTTTTGTTCTATACTTCCCCATATTGCATTTCGGATCGGTCGATTCGCTTTCAACGATTCTCAAGTCTCCAACTTTGGTTCCTTGAGATCACCCTTAGGTAAGGTGAAGTTCGGAAAAAGCGGCGCGGATCCCATCTTTTCCGGCATCGTACGAAAGGGGGGCGGCTATGGACTCGTACAAGCGCGACGCGCTCGAAGGCGGTCAGCATCATAACGGTTATTCCTTGAAAGATGAATTTTCGGACGACGTTCCGAAAAGCGGCTCATCCTCCGTCAGAAATTTTTTTCCTTCGGAGACGGCACAGCCCAAAACCGTGGAGGTGACGACATCCCGCAACGGGGAAGCTGCTGTTGCCGCGATGTTTCGGGAAGAGGTTTCGCCCGACACCGTTTTGCTGATTTGCGGCAATGCTTCGGCCCGGACGAGGATGCGGCATATTTTGGAAACGGAGCGTTTCCGCGTTTTGGAGGCAGGCTGGGAGGAACAGGCGCTCTCGTTGATCGACCGGGAAACGTCCGTCGTTTTGATCGGCTCCCTCGCCAAGAGTGGGAGAACGGATATTCTTTGCCAATCGATCAACGAACGATTCCCGGATTTGCCGATCGTCGTTATAAACGAGTTGCCGGAGGATCCGGAGTTCCGACGGGCGATTTATCGATACGCCTTTTCCTGCTTGGCGAAGTCGTGCGACCGGTTGCAGCTCGTTTCCTCTCTGTCCCGCGCGGTTCAAAGCTGCCGTTGTTCGCGGGAAAACCAGGGTTTTCGCGAAACGGTGGGGCATCCGACCCTGCCGATTGGTATGGTCGGGACATCACCGTCGATCCAAATTCTCAACAAGCAAATCGAGGTGTCCGGGCGATTGGACAATACTGTCTTGATTCGCGGGGAACGCGGGACCGGGAAAAACATCATCGCTCAATTGATACACCAGTCGAGTGCCCGGGCGAACGCTCCGTTTTTGGTTTTTTCCTGCAACTCTCTTTCGGGCGCGACTTTGGAAGCCGACCTGTTCGGCTACACTCGGGGGCTCATGAACGTTTCGCAACCCGAGCGGATCGGCCGATTGGAACTTCTCTCTCGGGGCACGGTTTTTTTGGACCAGGTCGAATGTCTCTCTTTGCCGCAACAGGCGAAACTGCTTTTGTTTTTGCAGGAGCGAACGTTTCATCCTCTCGGGGCGTTCGAGACGCGAAGGGCCGATACGCGTATCATCGCTTCGAGCCGGTGCGGTCTTGAGACGGCGTGTGCCCAAGGCCGGTTTCGCGAAGACCTTTTTTCCCGACTCGGCACGACGACGATCACCGCTCCGGCATTGCGGGAACGACCGGAAGACATTCCGTCGCTTTCCCAGGCGATCGCCGCCCGATTGGCGTGGTTGTACGGCACGAATCAGCCAATCGTTTCCTCGGGAGCGATTTCAAAATTGAAGCGACATTTTTGGCCGGGGAACATTCGGGAACTGGAATCGGTGTTGCAGAAAGCCTTTGAAACGGCGAAGAACTCGATCATTGCCGAGGACGACATCTTGCTGGATCCGCGATCGGGCAAAGACGATGTCGGGGACGTTTCCCTGGGATTGGCTGGTTTGACGATGGTCGAGATCGAGCGGCAAGCGATCATTGAAACGATCCGGGCTTGCGGCGGCAACCGGGCGCTTTCGGCCCAAAAACTCGGGATTAGCGAGAAAACGATTTACAACAAGATCAAACTGTTCAAATTACGCGGGATCGTTTAACACAATCCCGGTCAGTGCTCCGCTTGCGTTTTAGCCGCGCAGCGATCATACCTCTCGCACGAAACGGTCGGTTTGATCGGCGATCCAATCGGCGAGCGCCCGATTCGCCCCTTCGTGAGCCAACACGTTTTGATACTGGGTCGAGAGTCGTTCGACTTGAGGGAGCAGCAGCCCGAAAACCTCCTCGATCCGGCCCCGGATTTTTTCCCTCTGCTCGGTCAGCTTCGGGTGTCGGTACACCCGCTCGAAGAGAAAGCGTTCGAGTTCCGATTTTTCCTCGGCCATTGCTTGGGACGGCCCGAGCAGCGGCGGCAGGCCGAGGACCGCTTCGGCCGATTCGACGTCGTGCCGGCTGATTCGCTCCCGTGTCGCCGTCAAAAGATCGTTGACCTGATCGTTAATCAAATCGTGAATCACGGCCCGGCGAAACTCCTTGTCGGTCAGACCGCTCCAACGCTCCCGGACCCGTTGGGCCGAGCGCCGCCAAAGCGAAATGGTCAACAGTTCGTCCAACTCCAAAAAGCCGAGCTCAAGGGCATCGTCGGCATCGTGCGAATCGTAGGAGATACTGTCGGCCGCATCGACGACCTGGGCTTCGAGGAACGGCGAAAGAACGGCCCGCGGATAATGCTCGTACCGCTCGGTTTGCGGCTCGGTTTTGGCAGCGGATGCCGCAGTCCCGGCCCGACGGCGTTCGCTTTGAACGGCGCGGTATTCCTGTCCGAAAAGCGTTTCCCGGGAAAGGTTCAAGCCGAAGAATTCGGGGTAGCGCGGCTCCAGTTTTTCGACGATCCGAAGGGCCTGTCGGTTATGGTTGAAGCCCCCTTCTTTTTCCAACAGCCCGTTTAAAGTCTCTTCTCCGGTATGTCCGAAGGGAGGATGCCCGATGTCGTGCAACAACGCGAGCGCTTCGATCAGATCTTCGTTCAACCGCAGAGCCCTGCCGCAGGTTCGGGCGACGGAAGTGACTTCGAGAGTATGCGTCAACCGTGTCCGGTGATAATGCCCCAGGTCGTT
This sequence comes from Thermoguttaceae bacterium, assembly GCA_031549145.1. Lineage (GTDB taxonomy): Bacteria > Planctomycetota > Planctomycetia > Pirellulales > Thermoguttaceae > JAVBSX01. The sequence continues at coordinate 15,175 of JAVBQI010000174.1, forward strand.
GGTAAAAACCTGCATTTTCTCGCTCAGTCTGCGAAACGCGGAGCAATGAATGATCCGATCCCGATCCCGCTGAAACGGCCCCCGGTAAGAATGGGTCGGCTCCGGCCGCAGCCGCCCGAGCGTCGCGCCGCTAAAAACGGCGTAAGGAGCTTGAATGTGCGATTCCCTGTCTTGGAATTCCGGGGGCATATTGCTTGTATAAAGGCTGTAGGCTAGAGGCTATAGACTGTAGGGAACAGTTTGAGCACAGGCCCTACTGCCGACGGCCTATAGTCAGCAACCTTGCTCAAAGTTTTGTTTCGGCAACTTATACGGTAAAGTTGCAGTTTTCGATTGCGGCCTACGCCCTGATCTTTTGAGAAGCGGCGGCCTTCGGGTTGGGAACGAGTCGGAGCAGCGCGCCGGCTTCACCGATTTGGGTGTCCGGGGAGTTGAGGTCGGGAACGACCAACGGTTCGATTTCGGCGAGTGGGGCATTCAGCCCGGCGAAACGCAACAGGTCGAGAAAAACGGAATCTTCTTCGACAAGAAGTTCTCCGCCGATCTTGTCCGTTGAAAAACCGATTCCGCTCGCGGTCGGCTCCAACGATAAAAACGACGCCGTCGGGGACGAGTCGGGTTCCCCATCATCCGGCGGCACTTCGGAACCGGTTAGTTGGGCGATCCAAGCCTGAAAATAGGCGGCAAAGACCTGCATTCCGATAAAAAGCTCCCGCCGCGAAACGCTCACGTAGGTTTGGAATGGCGAAAAAACGGGAGCCGTCCGATTCAGGTCGAGCGATTTTCGGACCGGCTCAAAAAAGATGCGGCACTTGAAATCGCCCGGCGGCTTGCGGGCGGGCGGGATGTTGAGCGTGTGGGACGAAAAATTTCCGGGCGGCGGCGGGGAAGCCCAGTTCCAAATCGCCTCGCGGTTCGGCAATTTGACCGAATCGGCCGCGAGCGACGGCAGGGAATAGTGCAAGAGGGCGAGGGCGTGTTTTTTCGGCGAGATCGGCAATTCCTCGACGCGACCTTCGGCGATGTACGTCAAAACCAGCGGTTGCCGGCCGTCGAAATTCGGCGGCTGGTTGACGAACTGAAAAGGTGCGAGGCTCAAATGCGACATGTACGGCGGCAAGAGGAGCGTTCCGGCGAACGCCTCGATATCCGATTCGTCGATATTGGCCCAAAAGGAGAGCATTTGTTAGAGGATAGAGGACAGAGAGCCGCGACCTGCGGTCGCGAAGTGGGGGGCCGGGACAATGCTTTTGGCAGCAGTCGGGACCGCAGGTCCCGGCTCGTGGGTTGTTGTTTGCTCAGGACGTGTTATTTGCTCAGGAAAACAAACGTTCCGCGTTTGTTGCTCACGATCACATCGGGAACGCCGTCCTTGTTCAAATCGCGGGCGACGACCTGAGTGCCGACCCCGGACGCCTCGTCGACCAGGTGCGGGATAAATTTGGCCTGCCCGTTCGCTTCCCGTTTCGTTTCGAACCAATACAAAACGGGTGGGGACATCGGCTCCTTATCCCCTTTCGAACCGTGCGCCCACCAACGCTTGCCGGTCACGAAATCGGTGATCCCGTCGCCGTTGAAATCGGCGATGTCGAAAGCGTGCAACTGTGAAATCCGAAATTCGTTCGAATTTTCGTCCGGAGCGGGGGAAAGAATCTCATGCTTTTCCCAAGTGATCCGGCCTTCCGCGTCGCGGAGCTGTTTGTACCAAAGCAGGCCGTACAAATGACAATGCCAACTCGTAATCACGTCGTTCTTGCCGTCGCCGTCGACATCGAACACGACCAGTTGCGCGGCCGCATCGGCGAAGTCAAATCGGTGGAACGTCCAAGGTTCGGTGCTTTTCGGATCGGTCGGGGCCTCCCACCAACCTTCGGACCCGAGCATGTCGAGCCGTCCGTCGCCGTTGATGTCGCCGAAACCGATCCCGTGCCCGCCGCGCCCAATGTTATCGGCCGGGGACGAAATCGGATGAAACGTCCAAAGATCGTAGGGCTTTTCCAGATCGTAAGAACCGTAGCCGAAAAGACCGTCCTTGACGTAAAGGAGGTCCGGCCGGCCGTCGCCGTTCATATCGGTCATTTGCGGGGATTCGTTGCCGACCGAGGGGATCGCGAGTGTTTTTTTCCAAGGCCCGGGAGCCCCTTTCGGATTTTCGAACCAATGTCCGGCCCCGCCGGGGAAGCCGACGATCAAAACATCGGTCCAACCGTCGCCGTTGAAATCTCCGGGAAAGGCGAAAAAGAATTCGCTGTAGGCTTCCGGATCGATTTCCCGGACCTCAGTGTATTCGTGCCGAACCTTAAAATCGGGCCCTTCGTACCAGTACGGCCCGGCGACGACGTCGAGGTGCCCGTCGTTGTTGAAGTCGGCGACATTCGAGCCTTCCGCGACAAATTTTTCGCTCAGCGTCAGTTTTTGAAATGTCGGGATTTTACCCTCGGCCGCGAAAAGGAAAGGGCAATAGCAAAGAAACGTGAGCGCAAAAAGATATCTCATGGGCGAACCGGGTGTTGGAGGGCGGAACGAAAATAAAGTGAAGTGTATTTTAACACAGCCGCCCGCCGGTGACAATCAAGAGGATCGCATGTTTCGTCGTTGCATTCCTTGAAGTCGACAAAGCAAAAAAGAGCCGCATGTTACGCTTCGCTTCACATGCGGCTCTTTTTTAGAAATCCCTGCTCTACGCTTTCGCCGGAACCTTTTTAAGCTGTTCCCGGATCGCGGCGATCGCGTCTTCCGCGGTGCACTTGAAAAGATACTTTTCGCCGACGATCACCGTCGGGCCGCGTTCGCAATTTTCCGTGCAGAAGGTCGCCTCGACCTCGACGAGGTGTCCCAACGCTTCGTCCTGGACGAAATTGACGATCTTGTTGAGCACTCCTTGGGAACCACGAACGAAGCAGCTGGTCCCGACACAGACCGAGACCTTGACCTGCGGGTCTTCGCCTCCCTCGACGACTGGAATCGCGAGCCCGTAAATCCGGCGGCGGGAATGGTACTTCGTGTGCAAAAATTCGTGGGCCTCCGGACCGCCGACCTCGCCTAAATGCTTTTCGTAGGTTTCGGCCAAAAGGTGGTTGTCCTGCGGCTTGTGCAACTGCAACATCTTATCGGCCCGGTACAACCCTTCGGCCCGGTTTTTGCGAACGTCCCAAGTCGTGCAAACCGGCTGGCCCGCTCCGCCGACGCAGCCGCCCGGACAGGCCATCACCTCGATCAGGTCGTACTGGACTTCGCCCAGCTTGATCCGCTCGACGAGCCGCCTCGCGTTGGCCAAGCCGAAAACGACGGCCAAACGGACTTTCAGCCCGTCGATCTCGACCTCGGCTTCCCGCAAATCCTCTTCGCCGCGAACTTCCTGAAACTCGAACGAATCGACCTTGACCCCTTTGATCCTTTCGACGGCATACCGCAAGACGGCCTCGGTCACACCGCCGGACGCCCCGAAAATGACGCCGGCTCCGGTCTTGAAGCCGAACGGCATGTCGAGCGATTGTGGCTGAAGCTCGTTGAAATGAATCCCGGACTCCTCGATCATTCGGGCCAGCTCCTGCGTCGTGAGGACGTAATCGACGTCGTAAACGCCGTCCCGTTTGAACTCGTCCCGCTTCGCCTCGTACTTTTTCGCCGTACACGGCATGATCGAGACGACGACGAGATTCTTTTTGTCGACGCCGAGTTTTTCCGGCAGGATTTTTTTCGCGACCGAGCCGAACATCTGTTGCGGCGAGCGGCAGCTGGAGAGATTCGGCAGATAATCGGGCAAAAACTGCTCGGCGTATTTGACCCAGGCCGGGCAGCAGGAGGTAAACTGCGGCAGCCGTTCGCCTTTGGTTTTTCGGGCGATAAATTCCTCGGCCTCTTCGAGCACGGTCATATCGGCGGCGAAGCTGGTGTCGTACACCTGGTCGAAGCCGATCGCCTTGAGAGCGGCGACCAACCGGCCCATTTCGACGCTGCCCGGAGTGCCGCCGAACGCTTCGCCGATTGCGACGCGGACGGCCGGGGCGATCTGGGCGATCACGACCTTGTCCTTGTTGTTGACTTCTTTCCAAACCTGATCGACATCGTCCCGCGGAATGAGGGCTCCGACCGGGCAAACCGTCGCGCACAAACCGCAGTTGACGCATTCGACGTCGCAGAGATTTTTGTTGAACGGCGGCACGACCTGCGTCTTTTGGCCGCGGCCGGCGAAACCGATCGCCCCGACCCCTTGGATTTCGTTGCATGCCCGGACGCAGTCGCCGCAGAGAATGCACTTGTTCGGATCGCGAACGAGCGAAAGGCTGGAGCGGTCGACCGGCAAGGCCGGCTGCGTCCGTTTGAACCGGACGTTGTTGACGCCGAACTGCTTCGAGAGCGTCTGCAACTTGCAGTTCGTGCTCTTCGCGCAGGTCGGGCAGTTCATGTCGTGATTCGCGAGGATCAGTTCGAGGGCGACCTTTCGCATTTCACGGAGTTCCTCGGTGTGGGTTTGGACGACCATCCCTTCCTCGGGCGGCGTCGAGCAGGAGGCGAGAATTCCCTTGCCCTGCACATCGACGAGGCAAAGCCGGCAAGCTCCGTAAATGCTCAGCTCCGAATGATAGCAGAAGGTCGGAATTTCGATCCCGGCCTTGCGGGCGACCTCGAGCAGGTTGCGTTCGCCTTGAATCGGAATCTGTTGGTTATTGATCGTCAGCGTCTTGACGTTGGAGTTCATTGGAGATTGTCCTTGGAAAATAATGAAACGAGTGGAATCGTTGATGTAAATTTAAAATTCAAAGCTACTGAAAAACAATATCGGCACGAACGGATTACTCTTGAATAAGCTCTTCAATCTCCCGAACGTGCAATTTCAAATGATCTAAATAACCGGCAATCATTTGTTTCAGTGTGACTTGTGTTCCTTCAAAGTCATGCCACGTGTTTTGCAATGCGGCGGCATCGACATTGTGAATCAAATGAATCATGTGTAAATTGTAAAACTTCCATAACCGAACAAGATCCGGCCAATGCGATTCCTGATAATTCTGGATCGCGATCCAACGGTCGTTGTCTTGTCGGTAGTCCGGAAACACCAATTCCTTATGGTATTGCAAGCGAACCATTCTTTGGTGATTGTTCGATGCGGAGTCAATCAAATGACCGAGGATCTGCTTTGTCGTGCGATTTTGTCGATTACGCTTTTCCGAAATGACTTGTTGCGACAATGACAAAAGTTTCTTTTCCCAGATTTCAACGATTTGAGCAATTCCGGTTGTTGTTTCATCCAAAAATTCTTTCATGATTTTGTCGCGAGAAATTTTTCAAAGACTTTCGGAAATCTGGAAAATTGAGTTTGCGGTTTAAACGTAACGGTTCAAACTCACCCGCAACCGATCACGGCGCCGAACTTGCAGGCTCGGCCGCACTCGCCGCATTTGATACATTTGTCCGGGTCGATGTGGTGCGGCTTCTTCCGCTCGCCGGTGATCGCGTCGACCGGGCATTTTTTCGTGCAGGCCGTGCAACCGACGCACTTGTCCGCCAAAATCTCCGGTTTCATTAACGCTTTGCATTGGGCCGAGGGACAGCGTTTTTGGAAAACGTGCGACTCGACCTCCGCCCGAAAATGCCGCATCGTCGAAAGGACCGGGTTCGGGGCCGTCTTGCCCAGCCCGCAAAGCGAACCTTTCGACACCGTCCGGGCGACCACATCGAGCAGATCGAGCGTCTCTTGCGATCCGTTCCCTTCGATGATGTCGTCGAGCAAGGCGAGCATCTGCTTCGTCCCTTCCCGGCACAGCAGACATTTGCCGCACGATTCATTTTGTGTAAATTGCATGAAAAATCGGGCCATTTGCACCATACAGGTGCTTTTGTTCATCACCACGAGCCCGCCGGAACCGACCATCGCCCCGGCCGAGCGGAGCGAATCGAAATCGAGCGGCAGATCGAGATGTTTTTCCGTCAAACAGCCGCCGGACGGGCCACCGATCTGTACAGCCTTGAACGATTCGTTTGAAAGTTTGCCCTTCGAATCGATCACACCGCCGCCGATGTCGAAAATGATTTCCCGCAAAGTCGAACCGAACGGCACTTCGATCAGACCGGTGTTGACAACGTGTCCGGTCAACGCAAACGTCTTGGTTCCGGGCGAGCCTTCCGTCCCGACCTCACGGTACCACTTCGCCCCGTTGAGCATGATCAGCGGCACCGAGGCGAGCGTCTCGACGTTATTAATCACGGTCGGCTTCCCCCACAATCCACTTTGCGCCGGGAACGGCGGCTTGGGCATCGGCATCCCTCGGCCCCCTTCGATCGAGGCGATCAAAGCCGTTTCCTCGCCGCACACGAACGCTCCGGCCCCTTCCATAATATGCAAATGAAACGGCTTACCGGTCCCGAAAACGTCGTCGCCGAGAATTCCGGCCGCCGCCGCGTCTTCGACCGCCTTGCGAACCCGGGCGACGGCCAACGGATATTCGAGCCGAACGTAAATGTAACCTTCATCCGCCCCGATCCCGTGAGCGGCGATCATCATCCCTTCGATCACGGCGTGCGGGTTGCCTTCCATTACGCTGCGGTCCATGAATGCGCCCGGATCACCTTCGTCCGCGTTGCAGATCACATACTTCTTTTCATTCTTTTCCTTGAGCGTGAACTGCCATTTCAAGCCGGTCGGGAACCCGCCGCCGCCGCGACCGCGCAGGCCGGAAACCTTGATTTCCTCGCACACGGTTTCCGGAGACATCGACGTCCAGGCCTTTCGGGCCGCCTCGTAACCGCGATGGGCGATATATTCGTGGATGTCTTCCGGATCGAAATGTCCGCAATGCTCCAAAACCGTCCGGGATTGCCGTTGGTAAAACGGAATCTCCTTGGGACCGGCGCATTTCCGGTTGGTCTGTTTGTCGACGTACAGCAGTCGTTCGAGAACGCCCCCCTTTTGAAACGTCGTTTCGCAAAGCTCATCGACATCGCCGACCTGGACGCAGGTGTAAAGCAGCCCGTCCGGCTCGACGGAGACGAGAGGTCCCGCCTGGCAAAAGCCCTGACAACCGCTTTTCGAGAGGTGCAGAAACTCGCCCCCTTTGCCGGTTTGGTCTTCACCGTTTTCGTATTTCAATTGGATGACGACGTCGATTCCGAGCTCGGCGATTTTCTTTTCAAGGGCGTAAAAAACTTCCATCGATCCGTTGGCGACGCAACCGGTTCCGGCACAGACGACGACCCGGCGCCGCGTCTTTTTCGTCGCCGTTTGGTATTCGTCGGTGTATTGATTCAAAAGATTCGTATTTTTCGTTATCGTGGGCATTATTTTGAAAATTGAAAAAAGTGGGAAGTGGAAAGTGGAAAGCGAGAAGGGGAAAAAACTTCCCACTTTTCACTCTCCACTTCCCACTTATATTACGCTGCTTCTTCGGCCAAAATCTTTTCAATCAGCTCGACGGCGCCTTCGGGTGTAACCTTGGAATGGACTTTTTCGTTGAGCACCAGGACGGGGGCGAGACCGCACGCGCCGAGGCAGGAGACGGTTTCGACCGTAAAAAGCATGTCGTCGGTCGTCTGTTTCTCATCGGTAAGTTTCAGCCGCTTTTGCAACGCCCGCAGGATGTGCTCCGAGCCGCGAACATGACAGGCGGTGCCGTCGCACAGCCGGACCATGTTTTTTCCCTTGGGAACAAGGGTAAAATGGGCGTAAAACGTCGCGACCCCGTACACATGAGCTGCCGGGAGGTCGAGGGATGTTGCGATAAAATTCAAAATATCTTCCGGCAGATAGCGGTAAAACTCCTGAACCTGTTGCAGGATCGGGATAAGCCGCGCCCCGTCGTAGTGGTTTTCCTGTAAAATATCACAAACCTTGTTGAATTTTCTCGAGGATTCCAGACCTGTGGTCCCGGATACTGCGGACATGTAGTCTCTCCAATAAATTAGCTGTTTAATTATCGATAAAAAATTATCTGTTTATATTGACAGTTCTTTAATACTAACACCGCAAAATTTTGCGTCAACGGGGGTGGGAAATATAAAAAAGAGCCGGGTGTAGTAAAAGTTTAATGGTATTTATTTAGCGGTTTCCCAGTAAAGATTCCACTGGTCGCCGTAAAGGACCGCACACAGCGTCGCCATCCGGTTCGCTCGCCGCACTCGCCACCTTGCCCCCGTCTGCTTCAGCCGC
>JAVBQI010000135.1:0-9159 GCA_031549145.1 Thermoguttaceae bacterium
TGATCTCCTTGATTTGGCAAAACAAAAACTAATGGCCACTAAGTAATACTTCAGCCGTTTGGTTGATTTTTCGGTAAGTCAGGCAATTTTTCGTCGTCAGATATTCTCGTAATGCTTCGACAACAAATTTCGTACCGTAACTACTCGCTGTTTCAATGTTTAAAAACACTCATCAACACCACCTGCATTTCGACGGCGTCGATATCTGGTTACAGCAACTGTTTTTATGCATTACCCGCCGTTGCGGATCGTCCCGCAAGCAGGTTTCTGATCGGGTTCGGGACAGGGAATATTGTTTCAGGGACTCGACCATTGGCCACTCAAAAGCTGGACTATCTAAAAGCCGCCCCCTATGCAGTAGATAAGACCAACTGCCGACAGCTGAGCGAAAAAATCCAAAAATCTCAAAAAATCAAAAATATTTTGGCCTAAAACAAACCACACTACTTCAGTAATCATGTAATAGGACTTTCTCTTTAATGACTGACTTGATGTTCCAACATCCAACGATAGAGATCAGGGTTCCGATACACGTCGCCGACGATGCCATGGCCCGCTCCCTCCAGCGTTGTCAGCTTCGCCGCCTCACCCCCGGCGGTCTGTATCGCGGCGATCATCTTCGCGGAGCACTCGTACGCCACCACCTTGTCCGCATTGCCGTGAAACGCCCAGGTCGGGACGCTTTTCAACCTGCCCGCCTGCTCCGGATCGCCGCCGCCGGCAAGCGGGGCGATCGCCGCAAAACGCTCCGGATATTCGCAGGCGACCGCGAATGTTCCGAAGCCGCCCATGCTGTAGCCGGTCAGGTAAATGCGGGTCGGGTCGATCCGGTAACGCTTCGGCTGCCTGGCGATGACATCTTCAACAAGCCGAACGACACGAAGCGGTTCCCAACCGTGCCTCGGCGTCATCGGGCTGACCGTGATGAACGGATAATCTTTCGCCGCGACATGCCCCTTCGCGAAATGCCAGACATCGCAACCTTTCAGCACATCGAGCCCCTTGTTGATCTCTCCCGCTCCGTGCAGAAAAACCAGGAGCGGTCGCGGCTCGTCGAAATCGGTATAGCCCGACGGCAGGTGGAGCAGGTAATCGTATTCCGTTCCCCGGCAGGCCAGCGTCGATCCGAACAGGTAGGTCTTCACGTCATAACCGATCCGAAAAAGGAAAATGCCCGCACACACGACGAGGACGATCCAACAAAAATATTTCATCTACGCATCCCTCACGGCGTCGTACCACATCCAGACGGTGAAGAGCGTCCATCCGGTCGCCGCGAGGAGGCAGAGGATCACGATAGCGGCCCGGAACGAAAAATAGCCGAAATTGACGAGAAAATAGAGCGGGCTGAAGATCGTCGAGACCAGGCCCGCGAGGCAAAGGATAAGAAATATCCCGACCTCTACCGCGATCGTCATTGTCATGACGACGAATGTCAACTCGATTTCGCGCCGGGCCAAAGGGATCGTATTGTTGGCGATTCCGGAATAAACCGAGCACCATTTGATCGCCAGCCCGAGAAAAACGAGAACAGGCAGTATATACCACCACGGCCAGTAGCGGACATCCAGCGCTCCCACGATCCGATCGACGATCGTCGGGTGGATGAACGCTCCGATGTTGAAGAGCACAAGGCCGCCGATCAGCAGCAGCGTGCTGAAATCGAGTTTCCACCACGGTTCGTCATACGGTTTGCCGTTCATGAGCGTGCCTCACCTATCTTCTTTTGTCGCATCCGGAAAAACGCCGCCCCGGCAAACACGATCGCCGGAAGGGCGAGCAGGAAAATGGCCTTCGCAAGCATCGATGGAACGAACGATCTCATCATGGTTTTACGGGGTTTCGATGACTTTGCCATCGCGGCAATTGGCGAGTGGGACGAGAACGCCTTTCACGGAGGTCTGGTTGCTGAACACACGGACCGATCCGTCGCCGAGCAGAAAATGGCAACCGCCGACATGAGCGCTCCCGAATCCGTAGGTTTTGGAGCGATCATCACCGAGGATCGGGTTGGCGTCGTCCGTCATGTAGTCGGTCCAGCGGGCCAGTTTCGTCGTGATGTTTTGCGTTCCGTCATAGAATGAAATGGCGCGGGCGGAAGCCGCCGAACGTCGGCCGCCGACCCCGATGTAGCTGCAATCGCCCGAATAGAGATCGTTGTCCTCGCACCGGAATCGATTCATCGGAATGTGTTTTTCGCCGACGACCAGTTGGTGGGCCTGCCCGTCCTTCCACCAGGTCGTGAACGTATCGCGGGGGACCCATTGGCCGAACGGAATCTGCTCGGCCCCGTCGTCGCCGATTGCATCGTTCTTGGGAAGTTTTTGCAGGTCCAGCAAGGCCAAACGGAACGGGCCTTCATGATTATTGACATGGGTTTCCGGGGCGTCGTGACGGTGCATTTTCGTCCAATCCCCTTTCGAGCAGACGACGAAAGCGTAATCGCCGATCGGGCCGGGCGAGACCTGTTCCCCCAGTGTCGTGCTGCTCATCTCGTCGATCGTAACGCGGTCGGCGGGAGATCGTCGGGAAGGGCAGCGGTACATGCCGTTGCTGACGAGATCCCTGTCATTGCCGTCCTCGTAAATGTGATACCAGATGATGGAGGTGTAGCGAAACGGCCCCCACAGTGTTTCCTTCTCCTCAAGTTTCGGCGAGGCCAGCAAGTTATAGGCCGCCTGTTGCTCGATGAACGGATACAGCAGCACCCAAAATGAGACCCGTGTGAAATTGTCGGTATCGATCGCTCCGCCGACGCCGCCGACCGCGGCGGGAGGTATCCCTTTGCGAACGTCGTGAAACGTGTGGATGGCGGTACCGATCTGCCTGAGATTGTTCGCGCAGCTGGTACGACGGGCCGCTTCTCTCGCCATTTGGATGGCGGGCAAGGTGATCGCGATCAGGATTGAGATGATGGCGATCACCACCAGCAATTCGACGATCGTAACGCCGGGCTTTTTCGAGGGAGTTTTCATAAAAGGGTTTTCTGGGAGGCCAACGTCTTTTTTTAAATTTGAATACGAGCGCGATAATCTACAAGTTGCATTTCTCTTTCAATCCTCCGGTTTTGTCGCCTCTCTGCCGTCCTCAAGTTGAGTGCCTTGGTCAGGATTCACACAAGTGAAGGTCTTGCAATCCGTAACAAAATTACGTATTGTTTTCATATTGCTCAGTCTCTGCAAAAACAACCGATTTTTTAACAATGGCCACGGATACCCCAAAACCAAGCCCGACATCTCCCGATCTCGAATCACTGATCATGGGAACTCGAAATCGGGATACGGCCGCCTTTGCGGAACTGATCCAAACGTACGAGAAACACATTGTCGCTCTCCTGTGGTCCAAAGGGCATGATCGGGAAACCATCGAGGATATCACGCAGGAAACTTATATCGCCGTTTGGGAAAAAATCGATCAGCTTCAAAGTGCCGACACTTACATCGGCTGGGTTTCTCAAATCGCCATCAACAACGGGCGACTTCATGCAAATAAAGTCATTCAACGAAAAAATGTCTTCGAAAGGTATATGAGTTTACTTCCGATCAATATATTACTCCCCATCCGCTTCACCGCACCAACGGAGTCCGCGATGACACGGGAACGGGAAAAACTGGTTCGTGAAGCCATCGCCGCGCTTCCCGAGGAAGAGCGTTCCGTTTTTACGCTTCGTCATTTTTCGGAAAGCACCTATCCGGAAATTTCGCAAATGCTCGGTCTTTCCGAGTCGGTCGTCCGAAACCGGCTGGAAAAGGCCAATGGAATTCTCAAAACGCGGCTGGGAAAATTGCTCGTCGGCGGCGTGGTTCCCGTTCTCGGCTTTACCAGTCCGTTGCCCAAAGTTCTGGACATGATTTATTCCGGAAAGTTGACGCCGCCCGCCCCCGAGTTCTTGGCGGCCACGGCGACCGCAGCAGCGGCCGGATCGTCGAAAATCGCCTCGTTTTTGATGTATTTCGCGTTCCCCTTCCTGTGGTTGATGTCGATTCTCGTCAGCGGGCACGTCTGCGCCCATAAATTCGTGACAACCGCCCCGACGTTGGCCATCCGGCGATGGCTCATGCAGCAATCGTTTTATTGCTATTGTCTCCTCGTGATGATTCCATTGACCGTGCTGAGCCTGTTGAGTCTTCTTGAAGGAACGATCAGCCATTCGTTCATGATGTGGGTTTCGAATCTGTTTTTTGGAAGCTTGTTCGTGTTTATGCTTGCCCGCTTTTATTGGTTGAACGTGACATTCAAGAAATACAGGGAGAACACAGCCTTCCCTCAATCAGTCGATTATGCTTCTTTATCCCGACAAATTCATTATGGTTTCGTTTTCGGAACTGCTCTACTTATCGTTATTTGGTTTCTTGATTTTTATCAGCGATATCAAATCCTCTCTTTTTCTGCCTTCTGGTGGAATTTGGTGATTCCCGCTTTTTTAATCGTTTCGATTTTTTTGCTCTTTCACCTGGGATCATATTGCCTTTACCGATATTATCTTGCCCTGTCAAAAGATGAAGTTGTTTTTCAAAAAACATTTATCAATAAAGATTGGTCTACCTACTCGATCTGGGATGAATTATGTTATCTCTCGCCATTTCTGATGATCACTCTTGGGCCACAAATTTTCAAATTCATTCAAGCCTTTCGTTTGTCCATTAATGGAACGATTGAATTGTTTCTCTACTTTTCGGTTTGGTGTGTCGTCATCGTTCGTAATCGTACTTCACCGAAGACACGATGGAAAAGGATTTGGCTGGCACTTGCCGCGATAATGGCCTTTATGATCCTCATTCGCCAAACATCTTTTCACGGATAATTTCAAAGTTTAGCTTGTGCTGACATAGACCAATGCTGCTCCGTATGTGTATGAAAAAACGGAGCTGGTTGATTCGCTACGACAGTACGACTCTTCCACGCATTTACAGCAATCGACCGCGTCCGTTCCGATACCCGGATCCGTCGGAATGATGATGTACTCTTTCAGTTCTTTCTCCGGGTCATGGAAATCGGTCGGCGTGGCGGCCATGTAAAGGTCCTTTCGAATAATAAAATGGGTAATGGAAAATCAACCGGAAAACGTGCCCGCCAAACCCGCACCCCTATCAATAGCACCCTGCGAAGAAGGTGATACTGCAAATCCGTGCGAACACGTTTCCGGAAGTTGTCAATAATATTTCTCGGTCTTCAACTGTTCCAGGACCGCTTTGCTGCGCCGCGGATTTTGCGGAACGTACAGCATCTCCTTGAACGTCGGCTTGCGGTCCGTTTGAGGGCGGTCGAACGCTTTCGGATTGACCTCCATGATTTCCGTGTAAGCCGTCAATAATGTCCTGGCCGACTCGCGATTCTGATGGCACATCCGTTCGAACCCCGGATCGAATCCGCCGGAAACCATGTCGCTGCAAGGGATCCTGGCATAACAAATATCGCATGTGTTCAGGGAAACGCAGTTTGCGCAATCTCCGAAATGACGTCGCAATTCCAAAGTTCGCCGCATCTTGTTCGCATCCAAACCGGTCCAAACATCGCCGAGCCGGTAAGCTAGGGAATCGTCGACCCGTTCGCAAACCCGGTAATTCCCTTCGACGTCGCAAAACCGACGGGTAAAGCCCGGCATGCACGGCATGAAAACAAGTCCCTCCAGCGATTTTCGGCGAATCGGACGGCGGTGATACGTTTGCAATTGCGGCTCGAAAAGGTACGTCGAAAACGGTCGGCGTTTTCTCGCCTCGGCCGAACCGTAGGTTTTGAGGTTTTCGACGCATTCGAGCCAAAGCGACATCAGCAAAAGCCGGTCTTCCGGGCGAAAGTTTCGAAACGATTCGGCCGGCGTTTCCGTTGGGTGACATGCGGTCGTCGAATAACAGCCATATTGAGTCGAGGAAGCCGTGTTTTCCGAAAGACGATATTCCCTGCCGGGGTTGACCAGCGCGATTCGGGAAAGCGGAAATTTTGGAAAGGATTCCTCGACGATTTTTTCGGTTTCGCTGACCTCCAGCGGCGGTGCCAGTGTAAAATTCAGGCCCCGTTTGAGATAATCCGGATACTTTTCGGCAAATCGATTGATATTTGCATAAATGGTTTGGAACGAACCTTTTCCGTTGGGAAAGACGCGGTATCGATCATGAGTGCTCCGCGGACCGTCGAGGCTGATCATGACCAAAAAATTGTGTTCGACTAGATAATCACATACGGCCTCATCCAAAAGCGTCCCGTTGGTCGTGATCGCGAACGACGTCGTTTTGCCAAGCGATCGGGCGTAGTTTTCGGCATGTTCGACGCAATTTTTCAACAGTTCCCATTCGAGAAGCGGCTCTCCGCCGTAAAAGGAAATCGGCCAGCCCGCGAGATTGGTGTTGTCCTGGTCGAGAAAATCGGTGATCGCCTTGCGGGCGACCTCGAAACTCATCGACCGGTCGTTATGCGTCCGATGTTCCTTGAACTTTCCGCTGTAACAGCAATACGCACAGTCGAGATTGCAACGTTCCGTGATGCCGAGCACTAGGAGTTCGCCGGTGTTTTGCCAGAATTCCTCGATATTTCTAATGTTGTTCTCACAAACGATTCTCTCGACCGAACACAATTCGTCCGCGCGGTGATCGGCGAGATAACCGTCGTTTCTCAGTCCTTCGATCTCTCTGAACGCGGTTTCCACGTTCTCACGGCCGAGGTGTTCGTACGCGTCGAGAATTTCCTCGCGGGTCATAACGCCGTATTCGTCGAGAATCGCAAAAATCACCTCGTCCACTTCGACGATCCGGCCTGTGCCGAAATCGTAGAAGTAGTGCCGGTGAGATTGTGTCCGGTATTTGACGAAAAGCGGTGCGGTCATGCGGCTTAAAGGATGGAGTTGGGCATCACGGATTCGACCAGTTTCAAGGTATTTCTCATTTCGATTCCCGCAAGGCGGGAGCCCGGTTCGGTTTGAATGATGACGTCACGGGTCCGGTCTTCGAGAACAACGCAGCGCTGCGACGCGTAAGCCGTAATCCCTTCCCGTTCGATCTCAAAACGTTCCCGGTGTGTTATGCCGTTTTGAAAAGAGGCGTCCAGGAAAAATCGCCCTTTTCGCCGAATGTACAGAACCGGCATCTCGCCGAGGAGCGTATGCGATTCCAGCCGAAATTCCATGTATCCGTTTTTCGACGGGACATGCCAGCAAAACCCCAGCGGAATCGGCAGCAGCGGTGCCAGGATCGGTTGCCTTAAAAACGCCTGCGTTCTTCCGTCCAAAACGGTTTCCGAAGGACTCGTTCGGCCGACAAAAGTCTGATGAAATCGGTCGTAAGTGCAAATCCGCTCCGCCGAATCGGGCGAAAAACGAACGAGATCGTTTCGCAATTCCCACGGACTTGTTTTTTCCCGCCATGTGCAGGAATCCGCATCACATCTCAGCATTCGCTTTGCAATGCGTCCGGTTTGAACGCAGGGAGCCAAACGGGGAGTTCTTTGTTCCGTCGTCGATTCGTAAATCAACTCGGTTTCCGGCAACCAATAGTGCCGCAAAAGGAATCCGAACTCGTCCGTCGTCCGCCGAAAACCGACGAGCGGCAGCAAGGACGACGGATCAATCGCATCCCAATCAAGGCTGTTTTGTAAGGCGACCACGTTTTTCGCAACGATCATGATTCGGCGCTGAACAATTGAACGGTGAACTTGGCACAAATAACGACCGGGTGGTTTAAGCCGGGAACGTTGCGACTCTCCGTCTGGATTTCCGTTTCCTGGCGGACCAGGAGTCCGGTTTCCAGATCGAACCAGGCGTTTCCATGATGTTTCTGTTGAATCACTTCGTTTTTCCCGGATTTTTCCGGACGCACCCCAGCGAGCGCGGCCATGTTGGGAATCGTCGCTTCAAAGCGAAGATGGGCCGTTTTTCGACCCAGTATTTCGGAAAAGCCGAGAATTTCGTAATGGGTCGTGTATCCGTGAAACGGCTTGATCCGGCCCACATTCGAATCCCAGCAGGTTCCCGCCGCCAAGTCTTTCGCGGGCAGGTTTTGCAGCGTCAGGAGATTGGGAAATTGCGTATCGCGCGGCATTTTCGGGGCGGCATCTTTTTCCTGGGCCGGATAAATCCGACCGTCCTGAACAAGCAGGGTGATCTCACTCGGCGGCAGCTCTTCCGTATTCGTCGGGTAACAGGTTCTGGAAAATTCGTCCTTGCCGCAGAAAACGACCTGCTCCTTCGCCGCCTGCATGACGGAGAGGCCTCCTTCCCGCACGTGAAAGACATCCGGCTCGCCGTAACTTTTCTGCAAGAGGTCCTCCTGAAAATAGGACGGGGTCAGGAAGATGTATTTCCATTTCTCTCCGACGTTCGGAGCGAGATTCAATGCAAACCGCTCCGGCCCGTTAATCGTCTGCACTGGTACATTGACGAGTCGCTCGTACTGCCTGAACTCTTTTTCAAAGTCGCGAGAGGTCAGAGGGGTACTTTTTCCCCGAAAATACCGGATTGCAAACGGCGAAGCGGTCAGCGTCGCTACGATAGACGATAAAAATACTCGTCTTTTTATTTCTTGATTCATGGTTGGTCTTGGTCCGGAGATAAATGGCAAAATGAGCGCTACGGCTTACCAAAATAGGGAGATTAGACCAATGGCCTCCAGCTGAGCTAAAAAATCTCAAAAAAGACAAAAAAGCTGAAAATTTAAAGATGACATGAGATATGGTCTTTCAAGAAAGCTGCTAAAACCTTGAGAATCTCCAGAATTTGAGCTCTTTCATCTCACAAGAATTTTGAAAAAAACCGCCCGATTGTTCATAAAAAAAGTGCTGATATGTTGTGAAAAAGTGAATTTTGGAATTTCCAAGGTTTTTCGAGACAGTTCGGGGGCATTGGTCTTATCTTCATATTCCAGCGCTGTAGAGATGAAAAATCGCTTTTTAGAACATTCTGAAGTTGGTGTGGGATGTTTTTAGATAACAGCGACTAACGGCGAGTCGTTTCCGGCCCGGCCGCAGCGCCCATCAGGTACTCGACGCGGTCTTTGTACGCTCCAACACCCTTTCTTATTTGCCCCGCCTCGTGAATCATGCCATACCGTCTTGCCGTTTTCAGTCTCCTGATTCTCCAAACCGCACTACTCTGCGGCCTAAACTGGATGACCAGCCCGAATCGCACGGAGATCGGACATCTCGGGGCGGCGGTCTACTTCTGGAAAACCG
>JAVBQI010000152.1:0-24768 GCA_031549145.1 Thermoguttaceae bacterium
CCGGCTAAACGGGGTCATTCTCCCACGGTCCCAGTGTACCAAAGCGATTTCCAATACCGGCGGTCCAAATCGTAAACGTCGAACGGTTGGTTCGGATCCTCGCTTTGCGGGAGAATCCCGAATCGCTTCATTTCCCGGACATACTGCGGGCGGGGGACGAACCCCGGCATGTCGAATCGCTTGATCTCATCAAGCCGACCTTTCGCTCGTTCGATCGCCCGAAGCACCGTCCGGTAATCGGCATCCTCCCGGCACGAAAAAACGGCTTCCCCGCACGATTGGTACCCGCCGGCCTCTTTCGCCAACGGCCCGAGCAGCAGGAGCGATTTTTGCGGAATCGTCAAATTGTAAAGCAACTGCCGCGAATATTTTCGCCGCGCATCGGTTTCCCCTTGAAACGGCTCCCAAGGGGGATTGACGATCTCATCCGAAGGGGAAAGGGCCAGTTGCTTTTCCCCGGTATGACAGCCGATGCAGCGTTTTTCCAACACCGCGATCGAGGCTTGCATTTCCGGCCAATCCAAATCGGTTCGGTCGATGATGTTTTCCGCGTATCCGCCGATCATGCCGGAGCCCAATCCGGCATAGGTTCCCAAATACGTCCCGCCCGTGTCCGCCCAAAGCCGCAGGAACTGTCGTTCGTGTTCCGAAAGCTCGGCCCCGTAATGCGAACCGTCGCACAATTCCAAAATCCGGCTCGCCCCGCTCCCGAGCTTGTAGGGCGGGTAGTTGCTCACCGCTTTGTTGCGACCGTCGGCAACCAAATCCCGGGCCGTGATCGTGTAATAGCTGACAGTGTACAGCGGCGTTCGATCGCCGGTCAACAGCGTTTTCCCTTCGCGACGTTCGTTTCCGTGGCAGCCGATGCAATGCCGGTCCCAAATCGGCTGAATGTCCCGCGAATAATCGACCACATCCGGCATTCCGGCGAGCGGCTCGATCCGGCTCGGGGCCCGCTGGGCGGCTTTCGGCAGGAACGACGGTCGGACCGGGGTCATTGTCCTTTCTTCGTGACAGCCGATACAGGTCGTTGATTCCCCAGGCATCACGGAAGTAAAGCTTTGCATCCGTTTGACGGCCTTGTCGTTTTCGTCCAATGCGACGAAAAAGACGCTTCGCAGTGCGGGCAGCTCGAAATGAGCCGAACCGTCCGCCTCGACCGGGACCGTGCCGAGAATTCGTTCGAGTGTAAACGAACCGCCGTAGGTTAGCGGCTCCATTCCTCCGGTAAAGTTGATCGGTTTCGGCAAGGTTTCGAGGATCAGCAGTTTTTTGATCGAGCCGGGCCGGACCCCTTGCATGTTCCGGCCCTGGTACACGTCGATCAGCGTGAGCGTCCCGCTCGGCTGCTCTCGGTCGGATTGGTCGGCGATGATCCGCTCCCGCTGTCGCGGGATGATCGGCCGCGGTTCGTGCACACGCATCCCGGCGACATTTTCCTCCGGCGAGAGTTGGAATAAGGTCTCCTCAAAACCTTCGCCGTCGATCAGGACGATTTTGTCCTCAAGCGCGGCCAGAAATTCGGTCTCGGAAAACGCCCACGGATCGCGGTGCTTCGCGTGTTGGCCGATCGTCCGAACGGCCTCGGGATTGTCCGGCCCCAATCGAGGGTCAACCAAAACGACCTGCCCGGCGTGCTCCTTCGTCCCGTGCCCCGGGGAAAACGAGACGACGACCCGCTCGCTGTTCGGAATCGGTTTCGCGTCGATCATCACGATTCCGGGATGCATGTTTCCGTAAAACACCGTTTGCCGCGTCCCGTCCGGATTGCCGATCCAAAGATGATGGTAGTGCACCTGCGAGCGGTCGACGTATTCCCAACGGGTGTACAAAATCTGCCCGCCCGGCAACGGCCAAGGGGTATTGTCGTGCTCGACGTTGGCGGAAATTTCGCGAATGTTCCGCCCTTCGGAATCGCAGCGGTACATCGTCGCGACCGGGGTCAGCCAACATTGGACCCAGCGTTTGCTCCGGCTTGAGACGAACAAAATGTCCCCGTCGGCCAAATAGGTCGGCTCAATGTCGTCGAATTCCCCGTCGGTCAACTGCTTCAAACCGCTCCCATCGACGTTGATTTCGTAAAGATGATAATGTAGCCCGTCCCCTTTTCGGTAGGAAAAAAGAATTTTTTCGGCGTCGTAATCGACCTGCGGGTCGCGAACGCAACCTTGAGGGTCGTCCAAAAGAAGCTGAACTTTTCCGCTTTCAAGGTCGAGAACGGACAGTTTGCCGCCCGGACTCGGGAACGGCAAACGGTTTTCGTCGTCGGCGTAGTATCCGAAATTGGCGTACCAATGCCCGTCCCGACCGTAGGAACGCGTCGCGAAAACAAGTTTCTTGACCTCTTTCATTCCCCCGGAGCGAAAGGCGTCGAGCATCTCCCCGGAAAAAACGGCGGAAACCCAAACGAACGTCGAAAAAAGAAAAACGCAGGCGATTCGCATATCGTAAGTATTCAGGATATTTCAAAAAACAATAAAATACAACGCCGACCACAAAGACTGCGAAATAACCAACGTCACCCCCGCGCAGGCGGGGGTCCAGAGGGAAACCGTCATCTCTGGATCCCCGCCTGCGCGGGGATAACGGATTTTACTCTGCTTCCTCGAAGGTCGATATTCTTAACATTGTATATCGATCACGGCCCGACGGTCGACTTGTATTTTCGCGGAATTGGTGTAAAAAGACGGATCCGGAACCGAACTTCGGTGATTGGCAACGGCTCCCGATTATAAACAAAACGGGCAATTTGACCAAGACCGTGAGAAAAACATAAGATGGCAGGTTGCCGACCTCCGGGCGGCAACGTCCGGTACACCGGACCAAACCCTAGGGAGAGGTCGGCTAACGCCGACGCGGCCGCCCGGAGGTCGGTCGCCTACCTTTCCTCAATGGTAACTCGAGCAAAGCTCCCGCGTTCAGAAAGGAACATCCAAACCCATGGAACGATTGTCCGTTCTTCAAGCCCGAAACGCCGACGCGATCGGGAAAACCGTTTTGCTGCAAGGTTGGGTCCGAACCCGCCGCGATTCGAAAGCCGGCTTCAGCTTCATCGAATTGAACGACGGTTCCAGCTTCGGCAACATCCAGGTCCTCGCCCCGAAAGCGCTCCCGAATTACGACTCGACCGTCCTTTCGATCAGTGCCGGCTGCTCGATTGCCGTAACGGGGCTCGTCAAGGAATCTCCGGGCCAAGGGCAAACAACCGAGGTCGAAGCGCTCGAAATCACGCTGCTCGGCTCGGCCGATGCCGAAACTTATCCGCTGCAAAAGAAGCGACATTCACTCGAATTTTTGCGCAGTATCGCTCATTTGCGGCCGCGAACGAACACGTTCGGGGCGGTCGCCCGGGTCCGGAACCGGCTCAGCTTTTCGATACACCAGTTTTTCCAGGAACGCGGCTTTTATTACATGCACGCCCCGATCATCACGGCGAGCGATTGCGAAGGGGCGGGCGAAATGTTCCGCGCCAGCACCCTCGATCCGGACAAACCGCCGCGAACCGAGCAGGGGAAGGTCGATTATTCGCAAGATTTTTTCGGGCGGCCCTCGTTCCTGACGGTCAGCGGCCAGCTCGAAGCCGAAACCTACGCCTGCGCTTTGGGCAAAGTGTACACCTTCGGGCCGACGTTCCGGGCCGAAAATTCAAACACATCCCGGCATCTGAGCGAATTCTGGATGGTCGAGCCGGAGGTCGCGTTCAACGAATTGCCGCAAAATATGGACCTCGCGGAAGATTTCCTGAAACGGATTTTCGGCGATCTTTTGAAGGACTGCCCGGAAGATATGCGGTTTTTCAACGACCAGATCGACAAGACGCTCATCGAAACGCTTGAACATGTGATTCAAAGCGATTTTATCCGGCTACCTTACACCGAAGCGGTCGAGATTCTCGTCAAATCGGGCCAGAAGTTCGAATACAAAATCGAATGGGGGACCGATTTGCAGAGCGAGCACGAACGGTATTTGACCGAAACCCATTTCAAATGCCCGGTCATTCTCTTCGATTATCCGCGAAAGATCAAATCGTTTTACATGCGATTGAACGACGACGAAAAAACGGTCCGGGCTATGGACGTGCTCGTCCCGAAAGTCGGCGAGATCATCGGCGGCAGCGAGCGGGAGGTCCGGCTCGACGTCCTCGAAATGCGAATGAAGGAATGCGGCCTCAACCCGGAAAACTATTGGTGGTATTCCGACCTGCGGCGATACGGGACCGTGCCGCACGCCGGATTCGGCCTCGGCCTCGAACGGGCGGTGATGTACGGATCCGGGATCGGCAACATCCGCGATGTGATCCCCTTCCCGCGTTTCCCCGGCAACTGCGAATTTTAGAGATTCGAATATCGATCTTCAGGCAAAAAATCGAACACCGGAAGCAGCAGCCCGATTCGAGATTTTTTAACATCTTGAAACAGCTCAGCGTTCCGTGAGCCGGACGCGGACGGTTCGCTTCGTTCCGTTGCGCAAGATGCCGAGCTCCGGTTGATCGCCGATGTCCGATCGGGCGACCAGCAAAACAAGGTGCAGATCATCCTCGACAACGGCGCCGTTAAAAGAAACAATGATATCTCCGGCCAGAATTTCGGCCTTGGAACCGGGAGAGTTCGGAGCGACCTTCTCGACCCGGGTTCCGATCTCGCGGTCGAGTCCCGCTTCTTCCGCCTGCTCAAGGCCGAATTTCGGATCGAGCTCGACCCCCAGGTACGGTCGGATCACCTTCCCGGTCGCCGCCAACTGTTTTGCCGTCTTGAGCATCCGGTTGATCGGAATCGCGAACGCGACCCCTTCGCTCCCGCCGCTGCCGGACGCGATCGCCGTTACGATCCCGATCACCTCCCCCTCGGCGTTGACGAGCGGCCCGCCGCTGTTGCCGCGATTGATCGAGGCGTCGATTTGAAAAAAATCCTGGATCGGAACCGCCTGCTCCCCTTGCGGAATTTTGCGACGCCCTTTCGCGCTGATGATCCCGGAGGAAACCGTTCCGCTCAATCCGAACGGAGAACCGAACGCGAAAATTCGGTCGGTGATTTCGACGGCGTCGCTGTCGCCGATTTTCGCGGGCACCAGGTTATCGGCTTCGATTTCGAGAAGAGCGACATCAAAATCGGCGGAGATGAGAATCCGGAGCGGTTTGAGCGCCCGACGATCCGCGAGAAAAATGCGAACCGATTCCGGCCCGACATTGGCGACGATATGGTGATTGGTCAACACGAACGTTTTTCCGTCGAGAGCAATAATCACGCCGCTGCCGGTTTCCTCGATCCGGCGAATCTTCCCCCCGGCTTCGATTGGCTTGGCCGTTTTCGCCTCCAAACGAACAACGCTCGGCCCGAGAGTCGCCGCGATGTTTTGAGCAGCGGGAATAGAGGAGAGAGGATAGAGGAAAAAAAAGAGGACAGAGGACAGAGGACAGAGGACGGGGAGCAAATTGCGAATATCAAAGAACAGGCGACAAACAACCGCCGGCAAGCTGCGAACAGCAGGCGACAAACGACGAACTTGCGGAAAAAGGACCGAACACGAAATCCTGTCCTCTGTCCTCTGTCCTCTGTCTTCTACTCCCCGTCCTCTATCCTCTGTCATCTATCATCTATCCTCTACTCTTAAATCTGCGATCCCGGCGACGGCTTGAGCAGGACGTTCGTGATCGTATTGGCCGTGTCCTTGTACCGTTCGTTGGCCTTGATTTCGGACCATTCGGGGGATTCGACGAACGTTTTCCAAGCCAATTTGCGGGCGTCTTCGTTTTCGAAGCAAAGCATGTACGTCATATTCGGCATCTTGTCGCCGAAAATCGTATCGCCGAAAAAGATAGGATGCATTTTGCTTTTTCGGAAGAGCGGCAGTTCCCCGCCGACGTCGAACATGTGTATTTTCGCGGCGTTGCGTTCGAGATTGTAACTTTTGTAATACCGGAGTTGGGCGACGCGATCCGCTCCGAGCGCCGGCGCTTCGACGCCGGGGCAGTTGTTGAAGCCGACCATGAGGGAGCTTTCGTAGGCCTGGTACACCGGGTCGCTCATCGGCGCCTCGAACAGGGGAGCGGCGTCTTTGAGATATTGTTTGTCCGCCAACAATCGGGGGGTGCAGTTGAGAAAAGAGGTTTCGGTGTTGTGCGGTATCACGACGAAAACGGCCAAGGCGAACTCGTCTTTCCCCTCGTTGATGTCCTTGTTCGTCCAAAACACACCAATCGGCTTGATCCCCTGTCGGTTCAGCGCCGGAATCAACGCTTTGTCCAGAATCCCAATTAGCTGTTCCTTTTTCTCCGGATTGGCGACGGTATAGGTCCGCAATTCGACGAACTTTTTGCGGACGTTGCGCCGTTGTTGGGCGGCCTGAGTCATTCCCACGGTCGATGCGGCAACACATCCGGCTCCCGCGACGGCCAAAAAATCTCTTCGCTTCATGGGTTGGTACACTCCTCGAATTAGTGAGTTGGTCAAAAGGTTTCCGTTTGAAAACGCGCTGTTCCGTACTATAGCGAATCGACATTTCGAAAACAAGAGGGTGATTTTCGTCGAAATTTCGAAGGGAGGAGGTAATTTTTCAAAACCGACCGGGGACTCGTATCTCGAAAAAGAAGAAACTACAATATCGTCTTCCTTTCGAATAATCTTTTCAACCTTGCTCAGCACCTCCCTCGAACATGAGATCTATCATTTCCTTTTCCGTCGTTTTCTTCTCGCTTTTCTCGCTTGTAACCGCCCAGGATTGGTCCGCGCCCGTGCCGGAGGACTTCCCCAAATTTACGGTCCCAGGACAAGAGGAGATCACCAGCGCGATCCGCGATCTTTATTGGCTACATTATCCCGGAGCCGGTCCGAAATCGACGATGTGGGACGCCTGGTTGCCGGGACCGTCGCTTTGGCCGGACACTTCAAGCAACGCCGCGTTCCGCGAACAATGGGCGAAGACGCTGCTTTCCCGCAAAATCGACGCGGAAGGGTATGTCTCGACGCACCAGCACGCGGGCTTGGCGCACAACGACGGTTGGCCGTTCCCGCTTTGGAACCAGGCCGGGGGAATCGGTTGGCAATTTACCAATTTCGGGATGCTGTACGACGACGCCTACGGGATACACGAACAGGAATCGCTCGACGGTTTTACGCTTTCGGGCGTCAACGACGGCGGCAAAGACCAGCACACCGGCCGCACGTTTGAAATCACGGACGATGCGGCGAGCTTGACGACGCCGGTTTTTTCGGCCAACGCTTTGCCATTCCTCCGCTTTTATTGGCAGGTGATCGGAGCCTCGCCCGAGTCGAAAATCACGCTCGAATGGTCGACCGAGGACCGACCGGAGTTTTCGGAGGATCGCAAGGTCCCGGTCCCGTTTTCTCCGCAGGGGGAATTGGAATACATACACCTCCGGTTGGAAAAAAATCCGCTTTGGAAAGGAAAACTGCGGCAATTCCGGCTCTGTTTTGAAAATATGAAAGGGAGCAAAATCCAATTTCGGAATTGGATCACCGCTTGCGACAGTCGGCATCCGACAAACCAGAGTTCGTTTATTCGCGGCAGCGTCGAATATGTCCGCTGGACGGGCGACATCGACTTCCTCCAAAAAAACATCGAACGGATGCGAACGGCGGCCCGATTCGCGATCGATGAATTCCAGATCGAAAAGAACCGTTGCGTCCTTGTCCCCTGGGCCGGACACGAAGGTCGCAGCGGGCTGGTGATCGACGCCGAGGGGAATAAGACCGTTCGTCCGAACGAAGGGGTCGGCGGGAATTATTGGGACATCATGCCGTTCGGCGGTCGGGATACGCTCGCGACGATTTACCTGTACGATGCCCTGCTGCTGCTTGCTCAAACGGAAGATGCGATCACGGCCCATCCGGATTGGAAGATCGCAAAGGCGACGGAGTTTTCCGCAAAGCGACTGCGGTTTTTAGCCCAGCGAATGAAGGACGCCAACGGCATGTTTTGGAATGCGAAAACCGGCCGGTTCGTCTCGGCGATCGATTTGGACGGCGCTGCCCACGATTACGGACACACGTTCGTCAACTGCGAGGCGATTTATTACGATTTCGCGAAGAAAGAGCAGGCTCTTTCGATTCTCCGTTGGCTCAACGGCGACCGGGTTGTCGAAGGGGACACTTCGCAAAAGGAAGACATTTACTTTTGGCGGTTCGGTTTGCGGTCGACGACGCGCCGCAACCTCGACTATTATTTCTGGGGCTGGAGCAGCCCGGAGTCGGTTCCTTTCGGCGATCAGGTGCAGGACGGCGGGGCGGTGCTCGGGTTCGCCTTTCACGATCTGATGTCCCGGATCGCGTATCTCGGGCCGGACAATGTCGTTCCCTTGCTTCGCGAAAACGCCCGCTGGTTCAAGGAAGTGCAAGCCGAAGGGGGGTACCGCAATTACTACGCTCCCGAGAAGAAGCGGGGCAACCTGCAAGGGGGGAACATTCCCGGCGGGCTGGGCTTGGACCGGGAATTTTTCGAAAGCGTGTTGTACCCGCAGGTGATGCTTTCCGGGCTGATGGGCTTTCAACCGTCGCTCGACGGGTTCGCGATTCAGCCGAAATTGCCCAAAGATTGGCCCAGCCTTTCGATCGACCACATTCTTTGGCAGGACCAGCACATCACGTTGAAAGCATCGTCGAAAGCGTTGTTGAAAGAGATTGAAATCACGACAAGCGGGCCGGAGCGAACGATCCGACTGGTGTTGCCGCCCGGAAATTGGGTTCTGACCGAACCTGAGAGCGAAAAGGGAGTACCGCAGCGGATCGCGGTGTACGGGGGAGGCATCGATTTCAAAACCCGGCCGGGCATTTTGCTCCGCTTCAGCCGGCGGTAAGGGCGTCCCATGAGCCGTGCACGAAAATGAGACCCGCTAATAACGAGCCGGGGCCTGCGGTCCCGGTTTGCCTCCATTTCAAGAAAGCCGTTTTCTCTGGGGAACGAAACCGGGACCACGGTCTCGGCTCGTAAAGAATATGCGATATTTTGCAACTCAGCGCAGGGAGTTTTTTGATTTCTTGACTTTTCAAGAAGGAAAAGTATAGTATAAAGAGAGACTGCGGCAACAAATCCGTTAGAAAGATCATAAAGCGCGGATTACCGGCTAAATGGGGGGGCGTCCCAAACCGTGCCGTGCCGTTGTATTGAACTTATTTGCCAATCCCGTTCCGATGTTTGCGTTTCCCCATTCCTTTACAGAGCTGCTCAAACAGGACCGCCGCTACCCGAAAGAGGCGTATTTGTTCGTTTTCGAAACGTTGGATTTTGCGCAGAATACGCTGAGCATGGGGAATGATGCTCCCAGCGAGCCGCTTTCCGAGGAGTTGAAGGCGGAATGCCCCGACGTTGCCGAAATGGGGGACGACTCTCCGCAGCGGCATCTTTCGGGGCAGGAGGTCTGTTTCGCCGCCCGGCAATATGCCGTCCAGCAATACGGCCTGCTCGCGAAAACCGTGCTTTCCTCGCTCGGGATCCGCAGTACGAGCGACATCGGTGAGATCGTTTACAACATGATCCGAATCGGCCGAATGCGAAAGACGCCCAACGACAGCCGGGAGGATTTCAACAACGTGTTCGACTTCGACGCCGCCTTTCAAGATGCTTACCACATCGAGAATTGAGGAACCGCCGGAAAAAAGGCCGCAAGTGTAACGCAGCGCAACTTGCGGATCTGGGCTTGATCCGCAAGTTGGGGACACCGGCGTCTGCGCCGCTCGGCTAAACGGGCTGGCGGGCTAGCCGCCGATTTTTCCGTAACGCTCTTCTTCGATCTGTTCGAGCGTTTTTCCGGCGGTGTCGGGACAGAAAATCGTGCCGATCAACATACTGATCGTCGCGAAAGCGACGAGGATCAGGGCGACGGTCGGCATGCCTTTTCCTTTCTCGCCCATCATGACCGGAACGAGATAGAGCCAAACGCTGAGGCAGCAGCGAGCCGTAAAGAACGAAAAGCCCTGGGCCGCTGCACGGTATCGGGCGGGGAACATCTCCGCCGCCCACATCTGGTAAAACGCCTGTTGGCCGGAACCGTTATTGATCCCCATCAACACCGCGACGAGAACGAACAGCGGCAATCCGAGCATCGTTTGCGGCAGAAAGAAAACACCCCAGGCGACAATAAACAAACTGGCGACGATACAGTAAATCGCACGCCGACTGTATTTATCGGCCAGCGACATGAAAATAAAGTAAGTCGCGAAGCACGATGTGACGAACAGCAGGGCGACCAGAACTTGCGACATGGTCTCCCCGACGCCGCCGGCCTTGACGTAAATATAGGGCAACAGGCCCCCCATCGTACCCGCCGCGAGGTTCCAAATCATGTAGACGCCGATCAGCAACAGCAATCCCCGCAGGTTCTGTTTGTTCGTGAAAAGGTCCCAATAACTCGTTTTCTGCCAAACCCCGGCGGCGATCAATTCTTTTTCTTTTTCCTTGTTGGACTTCCATTCTTCGGATTCCGGCATTCGCATTCGCATGACCCAGACGATGAATGCGATAACGACCAGGTGCCCGAACACGAGCCGGTTGCCGAGCAAGCCGAGCCCCATGTAATTGACGATCGCCGAAAGGAGCAGCACGACGGCGGGGCCGAGCGCCCACATAAATTGAGCGGTTCCGCAATGCCTTGCACGGTTTTCGGTCGGAGCGTTTTCGGCGATCAACGTCCAAGAAGCGGCGACGTCGGCCCCGACGGCCAACCCGACGATGATGTAGCCGGTCAGGAGCATCGGATAGTTGATGCCGAAAACGATCAACAGCATGCCCAAGATGTAGAAAACGAGATCGTAGGTATAGACGAGTTTACGGCCGTAGAGATCGCAGATTCGTCCGCCGACCAAGGCTCCGATCGCGGCAGAAAGTGCGTTGGAACTCAAGGCGTTGAGCATACCGACCTGACTGGTCGACATGCCGAGATACGCTTCCCAAAGTGTAAGCCCGGCGGCTCCGGCGACGATCGAGCCGGCATCGAGGTAAGAGGTCATGGAAGCGACGATCGTTTTCGTCCAGGTCGAAGGTTGATGGGCTGACATAGGCGGGTCGTGGGTTGGAAAAAGGGGTGGGAAAAAAGGAGATGGCAGTTGCCGTGTTCAAGTGCGCTACGCAAAATTTTGATCTTACCTTCCATCATTCCCGCGCAGGCGGGAATCCATAGGTTGCGGTTTCCCTCTGGACCCCCGCCTGCGCGGGGGTGACGATGGTTGCGGGGTGACGAAATGATTTTTATTGACGGAGAAGCTAGGCCGTGATTCCTTTCGTCAGGGTCATGAACGCGGTTTCGAGGTTGATCTCGTCCTCTTTGAACGAACGGATTTTCAAACCGTTCTCAACCAAAATCGTCGGCAAATCGCAGTAATCGTCGATCCCCTGCTCCTTGTTGACCGAAAGGCTCAAAATCTGTCGCCCCCGAACCGTTTGAATTTCAACACTCTTGACGGCCGGGTGTTGTTCGAGGAGCTTGGCGGCCCGCTCGATCTCGGAAACGACTTCGACCTGAAGGACGATGTAATCGCGGACCTTGCGCATCACTTCGGCGACATCGGCGTTGACGAGCAGTTCCCCGCGCTCGATGATGCCGACCTTGTTGCAGACATCGGCCAATTCCGGCAGAATGTGGCTCGAAACCATGATCGTTTTGCCGTGGGTCCCGAGTCGTTTGAGCAGTTCCCGCATTTCGATCCGGGCTCGCGGGTCGAGTCCGCTGGCCGGTTCGTCGAGCAGGAGCACTTTCGGATCGTGCAACAGCACCCGGGCCAGGCCGAGCCGCTGGGTCATACCGCGGGAGAGGCTCGTCGCGAGAGCTTCGCGTTTGTAGCCGAGGTCGACCAGTTCGAGCATGTCGTTGCAGACTTTTTTCCGTTTCTCTCCGCGAATCCGGTAGGCGGCGGCGAAAAATTCGAGGTACTCGATCACCTTCATATCGTCGTACACCCCGAAAAAGTCCGGCATGTAGCCGATGAGCCGCCGGATTTCCTTCGGCTGGGTGTAAATCGAGAGGTCACAGACGTACGCTTCGCCCCAGCTCGGTTGCAAAAGCGTCGCGAGAATTTTCATGGTCGTGGTTTTGCCGGAGCCGTTCGGCCCGATAAAACCGAAAAGGTCCCCTTCGACCAAATCGAGTTTTAGGTTCTTGACCGCGAACAGATTGCCGTATTGTTTCGTCAGGTCTTCGGTTTTAATCATGGGATCGCGGGAAAAGGTAAAACGGGAGCGGGAGAGAGATTTCGGGCGTTAGGAAATGTCATTTCCCGAAAAATATATTCTTTTCTCGCCGAAAAAACAACCCGGTCGGACTTTTTCGCGAATCGCCCCGTCGGATTCCCAAGATTGACAACAGGTTGGGAAAATGCTAGATTTCGGACGTTGAACGAATTTCCCTTCTTTCAAAACGGAGACCACAACGATGCCCGCTTGCCTTTCGCTTTCCGAGATCGCGGCAATGATCGACCTGAGCGCCGTTCGGGCCGATTCCTGCAAAGACGACATCGTTCAGGTCGCCGTCGCCGCCAAGGCTTACGGCTGCGTCGCGGCGTTCGTTTTGCCGGGGTTTACGCCGCTGCTGCGGGATCTGCTGAACGACGATTCCGGAGCCTGCGGCCCCATTCCCACCCGCAAGGTCGCTCTGGGCGGAGTCGTCGGCTTTCCGAGCGGGGGTAACTCGACCCGATCGAAAGTCGAACAGGCGAAAGAATGTCTCGACTGGAAATGCGACGAAGTCGACATGGTGCTCAACATCGGTTACCTCCGCAGCGGCATGTCCGAGGAGGTCGAAGCCGACATTCGGGCCGTCAAGGAGACGATCGGGCCGATTCCGCTGAAGGTGATTTTGGAATGTCATTACCTGACGCGGGAACAGATCATTCGGGCGACCGAACTGATCGCGAGGGCGGGAGCCGATTGGGTCAAGACGGCGACCGGCTGGGCCAAGACCGGGGCGACGACCGAGAACATCGCGCTCATCAAGAGCGTGGCCGGGGATTTCCCGCGAATCAAAGCGGCCGGCGGCGTTCGCGATCTCGACTCGCTCCTGCTCATGCACGAACTCGGGGCACAGCGGTTTGGCATCGGCTACGCTTCGGCCAAAGCGATCCTCGAAGACGCCGCCATCCGACTCGGCGCAAACGGTTGAAGCTCTTCGAAAAATTTATCTCATCGAGGTCCAAAAAGAGCCTCAAGTGTAGCGCAGCGCAACCTGCGGACCTTGTACAGGGTTTGAAGTTGCAAAGACCGGACCGTGTACAAGGTCCGTAAGTTACGTCGGGGTACCGACTACACTTACGGCTCTTTTTTCGAAAAGTTCGAAAAGATTGAGGCGATCCAGGTAAGGAGAACGCAAATGAACGACAAATTCGGTTCGATTCGGTTTCGGCGGGCCGGGCTTTTTGTTTTCGCCTTGCTCGGGCTGTGCGAAATCGCCGTCGCCGCACTCCCGGTCGCGTTCGAGCCGGGGCGGCGTGATCCGGCGACCGAGCGGATCGTCGGCGCCGGCCCGAACGTCCGCTGGGCGGTCCCGATCGGAATGCCGACCTACGCCGCGCCGGTCCCCGCCGACGGCAAGGTCCTGATCGGTACGCTCAACAATTTCGAGTACGACCCCAATCGCGGCGGCAGTCGCAGCGTCCTCCATTGCTTCGACGGTCGGGACGGGACGCTGCTTTGGCAACTGCCGATGCCCAAGAATCACACGCTCCCCTATTTTGATTCCTACTGCGTCGGCATCTCCTCGACGCCGCTGGTTTTGGGGGACCGGGCGTACTTGACGGCCAACAGCGGCGAGGTGCTCTGCCTCGACATGAACGGCCTCGCCGACGGTAACGACGGGCCGTTCCGAGACGAGGCGGCCCTGTTCGCCTTCAACCCCGAAACGCCAACGCCGCTGGGCAAGACCGACGCCGATGTGATTTGGCTCTTCGACATGTTCAAAACTTTTCGCTGCCGACCGCACGATACGAACAACTCAAACCTGATCGCCCATGAGGGACTATTGTACGTCAAAACCGGAAACGCTCCGGACCAGACGCACGTTCATCTCCCGAATCCGGAGGCCCCGTCGTTGCTCATCTGCGATCTGGAAACCGGCGAGCCGTTGGCCCGGGACGATTTCGACATCGGCAGCGACATTTCCCACGGGCAATGGTGTAACCCGACGCTCGTCCAACGCAACGGCAAATCCTACATCCTGTACGGCGGCGGCAACGGCGTGCTTTACTGCACGGAAACGCCGGACCGCCGACAACTTCTCGATGCCCGACGGCAGCACGGCAAAACCTACGACAATCGGACGCTGCCGCGATTGCCGGTCCTTTGGAAATTTCGCGGCGACCCGCGAGCCCAGCCCAACAGCGGGGAACCGGTCCCGCCGTTCGTCATGGGAATGGGAAGCCCATCCTACACCTGCCTGCCGCCGGCGCGGTACGATCCGGATACCGACCGGGTGCTGATGCTGTTCGGGCACGACGCCTGGAACGGGGCAAGGCCGTTTCGGAGTTGGCTGGCGGCGATTCAATTCGGCGGGCCGGACGGCAATTCGGGCGGGGACATCACGCCAACGGCCCTCGCCTGGGGGACGTCGAATATCGAAGGGGGCGCGATCACCCCGCCGGCACTCGCAGATGGGCTGCTCTATTTTGGCGACCGGAAGGGGAATTTTTATTGTTATGACGTTAGGACGGGCGAAAAAATTTGGACGCTACCGCTCCGGGGCGACATGTGGGCGGCACCGCTTTTGGCCGATGGCAAGATTTACCTCGGGACCGATCGGCGGCTGTTCTATGTTTTGCGAAGCGGCCGGTCGCCGGAAATTCTGTCCGAAATCAAAATGCCCGACCGGATTTTTGCTCCGGCGGCCGCCCGGGCCAACACGCTGTACGTCGCGGGAGACGGTTTTCTTTACGCCGTCGAAAGCACGTTACAACTCAACATACCGTAGCCCCATAATCGATTCGGCTTGACAACCAAAAGGCGGGTTGCGATAATGCCATTGGCTGGAAACAGGTCGGCGATCTGACGCGACTTCCTTCTCCTCACAAACCCATTCCCGGACATGGCGAAAAATTTTACGAAAGATCTCCTCGCCCGCATGATCGCGGCCGCGGTTCTCGAACTCGAACAAAAGCCCGAGGAATTGAACCGGCTCGACGCGGCAACCGGCGACGGCGATCACGGGACCTCGATTCTGAAAGCGATGCGGGCCGCCGCCGCCGCCGCCCGGGCGGAGGGATCGTTGAAAGACATCCTGCACGGAATCGCCTGGACGATCGAAGACGAAGCCTGCGGTTCGACCAGTTCCCTGACTGGATCGCTGTACGAAGGGATGAGCGAGGCGGTCGATTCCGAAGAGCTGAACGTCGATGAGGTGATCGAAATGTTCGTCTCCGGACTGGCCTGCGTCGAACGAGCGACCAAGGCCAAGGTCGGCGACAAAACGATCATGGACGCCCTGATCCCGGCGGTCGACATGATGAAATCGATGCGGCAATCGAGCGTGACGCTCGCGGAACTGCTCACGGCGGCGGCCGAGTCCGCGCGGTTCGGAGCGGATTCAACGCGGGACTGCCTCGCGAAATTCGGACGGGCCAAAAACCTCGGCGAACGGGTCCGGGGCCATCTCGATCCCGGCGCCTGCAGCGCGGCCCTGATTCTGGAAACCTTCGCCCGCGTCGCCAAAGAAGCGTAAGAGGGAAAGGCTCCTGACACCTTTTCTTTACTCCGTAGCCCGAGGCATCGGCGTCTGCGCCGCTCGGCTAAACGGGGATTATCGCGCCGCCCTTTCTTAAAATTTCATGTTGCGATTGTCGCATCTGTGGTTTGCTGGGCAAGGTTGCTTTTGGCCGGATTCAACCATGATTACCCAAATTCAAAACGATCACTATTCCAAACCGTCTCTTCGTCGCGTCGATTTCGGATTGCTTTTACCATTGCCCGTCGTAAAGTTGA
This sequence comes from Thermoguttaceae bacterium, assembly GCA_031549145.1. Classification (GTDB taxonomy): domain Bacteria; phylum Planctomycetota; class Planctomycetia; order Pirellulales; family Thermoguttaceae; genus JAVBSX01. The sequence continues at coordinate 15,913 of JAVBQI010000152.1, forward strand.
AAAGGATCGGCTTGGCGGGAACATCATCGACATTTCTAAAATTATCCGTCAGAGTTGTGTTGATCCAAATGTTGTACTTTTTGTTCGGTTCGAGTTCAACATTCTTTAGATAACACGTCTTCGAGTCCTCGCTCCACCGAACTTCGGCGCCTTTCGTCTTCGGAAATGTTTGATTATTGTCTTTCGTACACCACGCACAACCCTTTTGCATCGGCTGGTCGAAAGTCACGGTGATTTCCGTGAGTGCGGGATCGACGTCTTTCGAACCGATCGGCGGGTTGGTCGAAACGACTTTCGGGTGGTTTTCATATTTAGCAACGAATTCCTCCGTGACCTTGTCGTGCAGCAGCTTCGCGATTTCCGGCAGAAAAGCGTCGAGAGTCGGATATTTGTCTCTTTCCCGTTCATATCGGGAAAGAGCCTCAACGAAATCGTTAATCAGTAGAAAACCTAAATTACAGTACGATTCAGCCCGCACATCCGCATGTTCGTTTTTACCATGATCTTGCAGGTGTTTTATCTCACATGCCCGAGTGAGATATTCGTAGAGCATGATTTTCGGCGACGGGTAAGCCTGCTCTTTCATCTTTTCCGCAACGAGTGCGAAATGACGCTCCGCGGACTCCTGCAGTTCTTTGAAATGTTTGTCGACCAGCGGATTGCAGAAATAATGGTTGAACTCATGGATCACCCAGGATGTAAAACCGTCTTCGTTGTAATTGGCGTCAGGTCCGTTGACACCAACAATCGCGAAAAATTCTTCGTGCCCGTCTTTGTAGCGGCAAGCGGCACTATAACCGTTGTCTTTGCTCGGGAAATTGAGGATGATTTTGAAATGACCCGAATTCTCGTTTCCGTAAAACGATTGGAACCACGAATAATCGATCTTGTCGGTGATCTGCGCGATCCGTCTTTCCGTTTTGTCGTACAAATCTTGGTGGGTGACATAAAACTCGTGAAAATCGCTATTGACGTAAAAATCATCGAGTTTTTTCGCGAAATTTTTTGCCGCTTGCTTCTTCCAACGCGATTCAAGCAAATCCAATGTCATCTCCGAATCCTGGTCCGGAAATACGACATGTCCGTCTGTCAAAGTCATGTGTACCGCATAATCGACGACGGCATTGTAAGAGATCCCGGCAATTCTTCGCGACGCCTTCGCTGAAAGAACTACAGGGTGATTCTTGAATTTCGCGAAGTGCCGATTGATATCGTCGTCATACGATTTCAATGCAACGGATTGATACTCAGGCGATCCGGCAAGGCGATACACGATTCCAAGTAATTCAACCCGTTCGTCGAATTGCGGTTTGAGAATCGGAGTATCGGCTCCGATCGCCCATGTTGCAAACAAAATCAAAAAACAAACTACTGTGCTCCGCACAAAAAATGAGCCAAGGGGCTTCCTGAGCGAAGCGACGCGAGCCCCGAAACCGCGAGGGTCAGGTTCGAAACTCCGGTTCAATTTTTTCGCGGAGAGCAATATAGCCGGGAAAATCTTTTGACGAGAGATCACGATATTTGTGAATTGCGTTTTTATTACCTTGTTGAATAGATGACGTAACTGACCGTCACCTTTGAGGGCTGACGCAGGAAAACACGAGGATTTTGAAAACGCGACCTCAAAGTTAAGGGCTTTGAGCAAGGACCGAAGCCCCAGACGTCTGCGTCACTCGGCTACATGGGTTAGCCGGTCGTTTGGACAATATACACAAAATAAGATTGAGTGCGAAGCATCTTCCAAAAAACGTTGCGAAAAATATTTTGGTCTGGCCCTGGAAACTGATTTTGTATACAGTTTTCCATTCTTTTGGCCGATACATTCGATATATTCGTTACATTCGCTCTGTTTTTACTTTCATCCCACTCGGAACCCTGACATGGCGGTCACTTCTCGTTTTCTGCTTCGTCGGCAATTTTTGCTGGCCGGAACTAGTTTTTGCACACTTATTGTGACCGGTTGCGGTACCATTTTTCATCCGGAGCGACGCGGTCAGGCCGCGGGGCGTTTGGACTGGAAGATCGTGGGACTGAACGCTCTCGGTTTGATCTTGTTTGTTATTCCAGGCGTCATCGCATTCGCCGTGGACTTTCACACAGGGGCCATCTATCTTCCGCCAAGCGGTGTCGGCCTTTCTTCAGAGAGCGATCAGCCGTTGGTCGTGCGTCAGGTTCCCGGCAAGCAAATCAACCGAGAGCAAATTGAGGCCGAGGTCAGCAGTCATGTCGGTCAGCCGATTGATCTGGCGAAGAGCGATTACACTTCGGAACCGCTGAATGGCATTGATGAGTTCTGGCAGAAAGTACGTCGCTTGACCGGTTAGTCTGCCTGACAAACTTCCGGGTAAGAAAAATGTGTCAAAAACATTTTTCATGTCTTTTTGGCACCTCGAATGGTTCAATTTCGAGCGTCTCTGTTGCGTTTTCATGCAATTGTCCCCCCGTAATGATATATGCTACACTAATATTGATCGGAAGCCGAACCGGAGGAAATAGGAACAAATTCCCTGAAAACCTGCCGCATTTCCGCAGGCTGCGGAAAAAAATCGTGTTGGCACGTCTTTTGCTGCAAGACTAGTTATGTGAGGTCTATGTTTAGACAATTACGCATCCCGGTTTATGCCATTTTCGAGTAAAGGAAAGAAAGAAATGAAGAAACTTACCACGATGATTGCCGTTCTCACCGTTTTCGCCGTTGTTGCCTCGGCACCGCTCGCCAAAGCCGATATGTTGCGAGGCGACGCCATCTATACGGTCACTCAAACATTCGTCAACAACGGCGTTACGACCAGCAATATCTACCTGACGCCGATGATGATTGACAACCTCTCGGCGGGTCAGTCCTTGATCGCGTATTGCGGCGACTTCACGGTCACTACAAGCGCGGCCTTCAGTTCCTCGACCGGGCAGGCTTACAACGCTTATTCGATGTCTTCCCCGGAGCTTACGGTTTACTCTTCCTACCAGAAGAGCTTGCTCACCGATTTGTTCAGCCACGTCTACGGTGCAGCGTACGATACGACAACCGGAGAAATCACCAGCATGGCCATCGCCCAGTCGCTGCAGTTGGCGATTTGGGAGATTCTCACGGAAACAACCGAAGTGATGGACATTGCAAGCGGATCCTTTTACGCCGCGAATTTGTCGTCCACCCTCCTGAACACCACGACCGACTTTCTGTCCGCCGCCACGGGACTCGTGAGTTGGGAATCACTCGGTTTGGGCGATTCCGTCAATTACGACCTGACCGTTTACGTCGCCGAGGGTGGGAAATTTGCCAGCCAAACGCTGATTTCGATTACGGCTCCTCCCGATACGACGCCGGAGCCGGCCAGCTTGACGATTCTAGGATTCGGAGCCGTCGCGGGTGCGGCATTCCTGCGACGCCGCAAAGTCGCCCAAGCGTAATCGCCTGAAAAGGGTTTACCACGACCTCAACAAAAACGTCCGTCATCCCCACGCAAATCGGGATGGCGGACGTTTTCGTTTTTTACTCCGGCGTCTGCGCCGCTCGGCTAAACGAGGGAGGACCATCCGATTATTCGAGCCGGATCGATTCGACTTCGACGTCGATACCCGGTTTGCAGCACGGATCGAAACGCAATTCGGTGATCCGCCCCTTCCAGCCGACCCCGGGAGAAAGCGTAAGAACGTAATCGTGAAACCCGCCCGGCTTCACGGCGGCCCGGACGGTGTTCTTTTCGCTGAATCCCTTCTCCGTTTCGGTAAGCCAGTAAAGTTGCATCATGTCGCTTTGTTGGAGCGATGTTTTCATGCGAACGGCCAATTTCGAGAATCGCCCTGCCGTGGTTTTGTCCTGCACAACACGGATCGCCGGATCGCCGGTCGTCGTTTCAAACCGCATCGCGCCGCTTTCGAGACGCAAATCCTTGAGGTTCATCATGGTTTGCCAACACGGATCGCCGGCGGCGAAGTCCCACGCCGTGCGGTTTTCGAAGAGCGATCGCGGCATGTCGTACGGTCCTAGCCCGATGTCCTCCGGAATCAGATCGAGATGCTTTTCCGGGGCGTCGGAAAAAACCCGGCGAACCGCGTCGAGATAGCCGAAACCGTATTCCCGATACGGAGCGATGTAATGCCCTTCGCTCCATTCGTTCCAGTTGTCGAGAATGATCATCTTGCTTCCGAGTTCGTTCTCCGGAATATTTTTCTCGACGAATTCCTTCCCCAATCGCAGCAGTTTTTCGAAATCGTTCGGCGGGAGTTTCCAGATCGATCCTTCGTCCTGCCAACCGCTCCACGCTTGCGAGAGCGTCACGATTTGCGGAATGATCCCGCGTTTATCCTGCATCGCCTGAATCTGCTCCATCTGCTTTTCGATCACGACTTCCGGCGGCGGACTGTCGTGCACATACCAGCAATACTCAAACACGTAATCGAGCCCCATCGCTTGATACCGGCGCAATTGGTCGGCATTGGCTCCGCGATATTCGCCGAGAATCCACAGCCCGTCGAAACCTTCCTTTTTGGCCGCTTCCCGCATCATCTCGAACGCGGCTTTCGCCTTGTCGTCGCCGCCGAGGTCCTTCGAAACATCGATCGGCTGGTAAACGAACAGCACCGGCTTGTTGTCGATTTTCAGATAGTTTTTCCGCTTGAAGAATTTCTCCATCCAATACGGCAAGAGGTTTTCAAAGAGGTCTTTTTCGTCGTCGATTCCCGCTTTACCCCGGCTCTGGTTTTCCCACATGATCGTGAATTGCATCTGATCGCCGAACTTCGATTTGAACAACGCGTCGTCGAAGATGCTTTTTTCGAACTGTGTCGTGATCTCGCCCCCTTGCGAGGTTCGATACCAGCAATAGATGAAGAACGAAATGCCGTGCTCGAGCGCCCATTTCGTTTCCCAATCGGCGATTTCCGGGTTGTCTTGCGAATAGATTCCCAGAGCCGGCGTTCGCTCCTGGTGTTTTCGTACGACCTGATTCCAAAGTTGGGCGCGGTCCGTTTCCCAGAGCGGACAATTATGGACGCCAACGAGCATTTTCGTCTTGACCGGTTGCGGAGCCGGAATGTAATCGAGTTTCCGTATCGGGAGCGGTTCGAGCACGGCCTGCGAAATCGTCGAGGTTTGAACGACCTTGCCATCGACGAGAAGGTCCAGCGTAAACGACGTTTGTCCCGGTTGGGGGAGCACGATGTCCCAGGTATATTTCGTCGCGAATTCGTTGGCGTCGGTTTCGACGTTTTCCCCGATCGGCTTCAAACCGTCGGGAAGCGTCAATCGACATTGGAACGGCGCCTTGCTTTCGTTTTCGATTTCGGCGAGGAGTTGGAACGGTCGTTCCGCACGGAGCAACGGCTTGTCCGTTTGGAAACTATTCTCCCGAATCGCGATCCCCTCCGCGGCGAAAAGACCGACGCTCAAAAACAGAAACAGTACGACAAATAACATTCGTTTCATGATTAGACTCCCAAAGAACGTTCCGAATATTTCGCTGTGCGGCTAAAACGCAAGCGTATGGAAAATCGATAGGACTGAGTATATCATCGGAGAGATCGCCTTGCAATTCGCGACAGCTCCGGCGTCTGCGCCGCTCGGCTAAACGAGGAGACGGAACGTGAAATCAAAAATTTCGCGAGGTTCTCTTCGGGTTGCTCTTTTATTATAATCGAGACGTTAACCACCCTCTAACCAAAAATGAAAACCGATGCCCTTGATTCGCTTGCTTGTGATCGTGCCGTTCCTCTGCGGAAGCCTTTGCGCCGCGGAACCCGAAAGCCCTCTGACCGCAAAACCGGTCGAGAAACTGCTGTTGGACGAGAACTACCAAAAATGGATTTGGATCGAACTGATCGGTTTCGACAACACGCTTCCGGATTATGGGGTGCAAAACTATTTGGACCGCTGTAAGTTCGTGCCGGACGGCGCCTCGCTGCTCCTGACTTGGACGGAATTCGTGTTGGGTTACAAAGGGATGGATCACGAATACGAACTCAATCCCCAGGAACAAAGTTACGGCGGGCACCCGTATTCGCCGGAACGAAAACGGCAAAATTGGACAAACTACCAGCTGAAAGGCTTGATCGAGATGCTGCATCAACATCACGTCAAAGTCTATTTGAGTTACTTCAACTTCGCCGGCCCGTTTGTCAGCGACCACAAAGGCCTTCTCGAAACGACGGCTTACGGCACGACGATCGGCACGATCAACGTCCTCAAAAATCTCGACGACGGAACGCCGTTCGAAGATGTGTTGCAAACGGCGACGATCCAAGTGATCAAGGATTACGATTTCGACGGCGTGCAAATCGCGGACGGCATTTCTTCCTATCGGCTGGCGTTGCAATACGGCGATTATTCGGACAATATGGTGCAACAATTTTTGGACCATTCCAAAATCAAGCTCCCTGAAACCGAAAATCGGGCCGCCCTCATTTGGAACGAATACCGGCGGGAATGGGTCGATTTTCACGTTTGGCGGTGGTCGGTCTTTTACGATAAATATGTGAAACGAATCAGGGAAGCCAGCAAAGAGGCCATTTTCAACAGTGCCTGGACGCGCGATCCTTTCGAGGCGATCTACCGATACGGCGTCGATTACCGGCAGGTCGCCTCGACCGGCATCAACGGCTGTATGGTTGAAGACGTTTCGGCCGGACTTGCCCTGTTGTCCGATCACGACAACGGTTATCTGATGACCGATGAGATACGCCGCCGGATTCCTTACGAATTTTTAACCACGCTCATGATGGTGCGGGCGGCGATGCCGTCGCTGCGTATCACGCCGCTCGCGGGAATTCATGATGCCAATGAGCAGTGGGGTGTGCTCCAGCACATGCCGACTTCGATGGTTCGCAACGTCACCTGCAATTTGAATGCGCTGTTTTACGACCGCCAAACGCAAAAATTCAAGTCTGTGACCGACGGGCCGTATTTTTGCCTGGCCGATGCCTTGTTCGAATCGGACTGGAATTTTATCAGAAATTGCTGGAACACCGGCAAGATCAAAGAAAACACACGGCCGTGCGGAGTGATCGTGATGTGGTCGGACAAACGTCTTGACAACGAAATCGCGGCTTTTATCGAATCTCGCCGGACACCTTCGTATCGAATCACGGCCGATCTCATGTATTCCGGCGCTCCGGTGTACAACATCGCGCGGATCGAAGATATCGGAGCACTCACCGGGCCGTTGCTGATCATCAATCCCGACCTGTTGCCCGAGGAGGAACTCAAGGCCGTCAGGGAATATCAAAACGGAGAGGTCTTTTATATCGGCGAAGAAATCACCGGCGAGCCTTTGATCGTGGAAAACAATTCTTTCGGCGGCATGAAGTTCGGCTCTGCTTCGGCCCCAGCCGCCGCGGAATCCGTCGACAACCCCGAAAAATACGGGTTCGACCCGAAAACGTCTCTTGAGAAATGCAATATGCTCTGGACCCATCCGCTGGACTACAAACCGGTCTCAAAGGCGTTTTACGGGAAATGCGCGGATTACATCAATAAAAAATGCGGCGTTCCGGAAATCACGCAATACCGGGAGAGCTGCCAGATCATCGTCAACAAGACGGATGAGAAGCATTACCGGGTGATCTTGTCCAACGACGAGTATTACTACACTCATCCGCAGGTCGATATGAAAGCGGAAATCGCGTCGGTAAAATGCCTCACCAAATACGAGGGTTTTCCGTTGTATCCGACCGGCACGACATTCCAATGCCGGGTCGCCGGTCGCGGCGCGGAAATCTTCGACGTCGTGCTGAAATAGGGCGGCTTGGGTTCGAATATAACCGGGTACGTCGGAATTTCGTTGGCATTTCGAAGGTAGGTTGCCGACCTCCGGGCGGCAACGTGCGGTATGCCGTACTCCGACGCAACTTACGGACCTTGTACACGGCCCGGCCTCGGCGACTTCCAACCCGGTACAAGGTCCGCAAGTTACGCTGCGCTGCACTTGCGGCTCTTTGCCCTGTTTCGGGCTGCCGCCGTCGCATCACTATGAAGACACTTTCTTACAGGACGAATTCAAAAAGCACGACTTTCTCGCAACGGCGGCAAGAGGTCATTTTTTCCGGGACTCAATATTCAAATTCTCTTGAACCTTTTTTCGCCCATCAAGCCTCATCGGGATCACGTCCATTCGGCGGCAACGGGAACATAAAGCGCAAGGTGCTCCGAAGGCTGCCAGTAACTCGGATAGTGCTCGAAACAAGGTGATTGACGTTGATGCACGTAATCGCCTTGCTGCGGCAACCATTCGCGAAACATGTAATCGTAGGCCTCATCGAGCGATTCGTAGCCCGGAACCTTGCAAAACGCATACTCTCCGTGCGGGATGAGTACGGTCTCCATATCCTCCGGAATCGGGAGGTTCGGATCGATTTCGACGGTCGCCCAATAGTCGAATTCCTGCCCTTGGGCCGTCGTCGAGACACCATACGTCGGTTTGCTCCCACCGAATAACTCGCCGATCTCTCTCGGCATGAATTCATGCCAAAGGACCGGACATTCCTTCGAAGCGTTCGGAATCGTCGTACGAATCTTCATGCCGACCAGTCGCATCGCCGGATGCTCGACGACTTCCACGTTAAAAGTGTTGGCCAAAGTATTCATGGTGCTTCTCCTGTTATTCTGAAGCCGGATAAATTTCTGTCTTCAACACGGTAGCGGCCCAACGAGGCCGCGGTTTGGCAGAGGGCGAAGCTCTTCTTGCCCGGACGGCAGGTCCTCGCCCCTGCCGGCGGCGGCAGGCTCACCATCGGATGCGCGGGAGGTATTCCGTGTGCAGGAGATGGTGAGACGTTTCACTGAGAGGATGCCCTAAAAATTCTTCATACAGTTTTTTGACGTCGGGATTTTCATGACTTTTACGTAAGGATTTGCCTTCGTCC
>JAVBQI010000057.1:0-3359 GCA_031549145.1 Thermoguttaceae bacterium
GCTGCGAAAGCGGAAAATTCGCGATGTTGGCAAGCTGCAACGCTTCTTGCGTCGCTCGCCGCAGCTGTTTTCCAAAACCGAATGCCGAAACTATTTCCGACACGCCGGATACACCGTACACTAAATTTTGAAATGCTCTAGAATCCTTGTCAATCTACAGGCGACTCTCCGGTCTCCTTCTCGGCACGGCGGTCGGCGACGCATTGGGCTTGCCGCGAGAGGGATTGTCCCCACGACGCGCGAAACGGCTTTTCCCGGGACCGCTCCGACATCGTTTTCTGTTCGGCTACGGAATGTTGAGCGATGATACGGAACATACGTTCATGGTCGCGCAATCGCTTTGAGCCGCACGACGGATCAAATTCGGCCCGATTACACCTTCAACGTCAGCTGCCAAGGCTCGGTTCCCGAGGCGATCATCTGCTTTCTGGAAAGCCGGGACTTCGAACACGCGATCAAGCTGGCGATTTCGATCGGCGGGGACAGCGACACGATCGCCTGTATCACGGGGAGCATCGCGGAGGCGTTTTACCGAAAAATTCCGCGGTCGATGATCGATTTCGCCCGGAGTCGATTGGCCGATGAAATGAATCGCGTCGTCACGATTTTCCGCGATCATTATCACGTCGAAAAAAACGAACCGGAATCTTCAATCACGGCCGCCGCGGTCGAACCGGTCGCGATCCTCCCGACGAGTGAGAAGGCCGTTCTTTCGCGAGCCCAGGGTTGCCTGCTCGGTCAATGCGTCGGCGATGCGCTCGGGCAGATGGTCGAATTCCGTTCGCCCGATTCGATTCTCGGCCAATACCCTCAAGGCGTTCGCGAGATGAAAGACGGCGGGGCGTTCAACACCTTGGCCGGTCAGCCGACCGATGATACGGAGTTGGCCCTGATGCTGGCCCGGAGCCTCGTCAAGGAAAAACGGTTCGACGCCGCGAAGGTGCTCAAGGCGTATCGGTTTTGGTACGCTTCGGATCCGTTCGATTGCGGCAACACGATCGCCTCGGGCTTGTCCGGATCGCCGAACGAAGCGTCGCAGGCGAACGGTTCGCTGATGCGGATCAGCCCGCTCGGCGTGTACGGCTCGCGATTCGAACTCGACGATGTTGCGCGCTGGGCCATGGAGGATTCGCGGCTGACGCATCCGAACGAGGTCTGCCAAAAAGCGGTCGCGATTTATGCGACGACCATCGCCGAAGCGGTGCGGACGGGTTTGGGCAACACCGCACTTTACGAAAACGCTCTTGCGCGAGCCCAGGGCGAATTGTATTTCGAGCCGTCGGTGTACGAACGCTTACGGCGAGCCTGGGACGGTCTGCCGGACGCATACTACGGTCGCAAAGTGGGCTGGGTTTTGGTTGCCTTGCAGAACGCGTTTTATCATTTGGCCAACACAACCGACCCGGAACAGGCGATCATCGAAACGGTCGGCGACGGAGGCGATACGGATACGAACGGGGCGATCTGCGGAGCGCTCCTGGGCGCGGTGTACGGCGTCGAATCGATTCCGGCCCGTTGGCGGACGACGGTTTTGAACTGCGCCCGTCCGCCGACAACCCGGACGCCTTGCACCCGAGACCGGAATGCTTTTGGCCGACCGATATTCTGCATCTTGCCGAAGAGCTGCTGAACGTGAACGCTTGTTGAGTTGATGACAAATTTTGAACCATTCGAAATAGCAGCCCGAAACGAAGCATCGCACAGTGAGGGTTGAGGACTTTCAATCCCTCACGGCGCTGCGCTTCGTTTCGGACTCCGGCGTCTGCGCCATTCGGCTAAACGGGTCGTTGCGAGTTATTTCAAACGCAGCAGGATGCCGTGGCCGGGCAAGACCCATTCGCCGCTGTCGTCCGTGATGAGCGGCGTCGGCAGCCCGTCGATCGGCGACAACCACTCGATGTTCTTGTACTCTTTCGTCGTTTCGATATGAAATCGGGCGGAGTCCGCCAGACTCAAATTGACCAGCATCACGTAATCGAGGCCGTCTTCCCCCTTGAACTCGCCGACCATCATCGGCGGCACCTCTTTGATGTTGCCGCGCGGCGAGGCCGTTACGCTCAAATTTTTGACCAGCTTGCCCGGCAGCGTGAGCTGATCGGGAGCCGGGGTCGGCGAAGTGAAATAAACGCCGGTCGATTGCATTCGATTCATGATCGGTCCGAGTGTCCGGATGTGTTTGTTGATCGCCTGCAAATACTGCCAGGAAACCGTCTTGCGGCCTTGCGGATCGATCGGCGAATAGGAGAAATCCGGGCGATGGTAATAGATGAACCAGCCGATGCCGTTTCCTCCGGCCGCCAGGGTCGTATACGCCTGGAACGCGAACCGGGCCGGGGACGGCGGCGGCGTTTTCGCCTGGATGCGGTTGCAGCTGACGATATTCCAGAACGGCAGCTTGTATTTTTGGGCGATTTCCCGAATCTGGAGCAGATCGGCATAGTAAATCGCCGCCTTGGCCGAATCGTGCATGTCGTCGGAATACTCGACCATGTAATTGTCGTAGCTGATAAACTGCGGCTTGACTTCCTGCACGTACCGTTCGAGATATTCGGTGAACGATTTCGTCTGCAACTGCGAATTGGGGTTCTCGACGGAATCGGTCGTCGCGTATCTCGGGAAAAGGTTGATGTAGGCGATTTTGCCCGGATCGTACTTTTTGACGGCGGCGACCGCGGCCGCAAGCGGCGGGAACATCTTCGCCCCGGGCTCATCGAGCAGGTAATAACCGATCACGCAAGGGTGCCCTTTCGATTTTTCGACCGTTTCCTTGATGATTTTGTCGATCTCCTCGTCCGAACTGACGCCCCAGTTGATCCCTTCGACCATGACCATCGCCTTGAGCCCGAGGGCGTCGCAGCGGTGCAGGTCTTGCGGTTTGAGGAAACCGGCGAAATTGAACTCGCATTCGGCGACGCCGGGCAGGCTGGTGTCGATCGTTTCATACGGCAGGTGGGCCGCCGGGAACCAGTCCCAGGGATAGACGGGATAAAAATCTTTTGGCAGGTTGTAAGGCGTCAAGCCGAGCGATTCGGCCGTCGCCTTGGGATCGTAAGTCTCTTGGGCCGCGAGGGACGAGACGATCATCCCGATTGAAACGACGACCGTTGCGATTTTGGTAAACGACATGCTCATCATGCTCCTTTGGTTGTGAGTGGTTCGCCGGGCATTGGAAACGCGAGGCGAAGGGATTGGGTAATGGTTAGTGATATTATGATTCAAGATTGGGGCTTTTGTTCGAAAGCAAGAATCACAGAGCCGCGGTCTGTGTAACACAAAAATAACCGCAAACCCATCACACCAACCCGCCCGGTTTGGGAAAAAAATTTTTTAAAATATACATACACATAACACATAGAATT
>JAVBQI010000117.1:0-57547 GCA_031549145.1 Thermoguttaceae bacterium
AGCCCGGCTCGATCCGTTGACGCGGGACCGGGCGAAACCGGCCGTTCCCTTCGGCGGGGCCTATCGCATCATCGATTTTACGCTTTCGAATTGTTTCAACAGCGGCATCCGCAAGATGTTCCTGTTGACGCAGTACAAGGCGATGAGCTTGGACCGACACCTCCAAATGGGCTGGGGACGCTATTTTTGCCGGGAAATGGGGGAATTCGCCGATGTCGTTCCTCCCCAGCAACGGATCGACGAAAGTTGGTACTTGGGAACGGCCGATGCGGTTTACCAAAATATTTTTCTGATCGAAAAAGAGAAACCGGATTACGTGATCGTTCTCGCGGGAGATCACATTTATAAAATGAATTACCGGCGGTTGCTCGGTTTTCATATCCAAAACAACGCGGATGTAACCGTCGGTTCCCTGCAGGTTCCGCTCGAAACCGCCCGGGGACAGTTCGGCGTCCTTGAAACCAATTCGCGGCACGAAATTATCGGGTTCGAGGAAAAGCCCTGGGAGCCGAAACAGACTCCGAATCATCCGGGGATGTGCCTTGCTTCAATGGGCATTTACGTTTTTTCCGCCAAGTTTCTATACGAAGAACTCTGCAAGGACGCAGAACGAAAAGAGAGCCAACACGATTTTGGAACCAACATCATACCGTCCGTGATCGGTTCCAAACGCGTTTTTTCCTTTCCGTTCAAGGACGAGAATCGCAAATTGGAGGCGTATTGGCGGGATGTCGGGACGCTGGACGCCTATTTCGAGGCGAATATGGATCTTGTCAGCGTCGATCCATTTTTGAATTTGTACGATGCCGCCTGGCCGATTTACACCTATCATCCGAATTGCCCGCCGCCGAAGTTCGTTTTCGCGGAGGCCCAGCGTTTTGGACACGCCAAAGACAGCATCGTTTGTCCCGGATGCATCGTTTCCGGGGGGATGGTCAACCGTTCGCTCTTGGGGCACGACGTCCGGGTCAACAGTTTCGCGAATGTCGAGGACTCGATTCTTTTTTCCGGCGTCGAGGTCGGACGTCGGGCAAAAATCCGCAGGGCGATCATCGACAAGGGGGTGGTGATTCCCCCCGGGGCGGAGGTCGGTTACGATCACGATTTGGATCGTTCCCGCGGTTTTACCATCACCGAGAAAGGTGTAACGGTCCTCACGAATTCGGACGGACAGGTTACTTTTTGAGACCGTAGCGTTTAACGAATACTAGCCCCAAGCGTCAGCGCGGGGTGATGTTGCGTCAGGAAGGGGCTCAATCACCCCGCTGGGGCTAGTACAAACGAAAACGTGAAATGCGATAATTACCAATTTTTGCAACATCACCGGGAATCGAAACCGCATTCCTCAAAAAGCGGCCGGCCCGTCAAAACCACACACCCTTACGGTCGCGGCTCTGAGAATTCCGGGGACGCCCTCCGGCTCTTGAGCTATTTCAATGGATCACAGCGAACGGACCCGCCAACTGGAATTCGCCCCCGTCGGGTCGCTGCTTTGGAAGTATTCGGTTCCCGCGATTCTCGGCACGGTTGTCAACGCGACCTATAACATCACCGACCGCGTCTTTATCGGCCAGACGATCGGCGAAATCGGGATCACCGCCGCGACCCTTTCTTTCCCGGTGATGATGATCATCAATGGTTTCGGGATGATGGTCGGTATCGGCTCGACGACGCTCATCTCGATCCGACTCGGGGAAAAACGGAACCGGGACGCCGAAAAAATTCTCGGGCAATCGCTTTGCCTTTTTCTGGTGATGTTCGCCGCCTTTCTGGTGCTCGGGTTGAGCTTTCTCGAACCGATGTTGAATTGGTGCGGGGCGACCCCGATCTCCTTGCCGATGTCCAAGGAATATCTCGGGGTCATTATCAGCGGTCTGATTTTTCAGCACATTTCGTTCGGGGTCAACAGTTTTCTTCGTGCCGAAGGACGTCCCCGAATCGCAATGACCACCATGTTTATCGCCGCGATCGCGAATATCATTCTCGATTGGTTTTTCCTCTGCGTTCTCCGAACCGGAATCTGGGGCGCCGCGTTCGCGACGGTCCTCGCCCAGGCGATCACTTCCGTTTGGATTCTTTGGCTCTATTTTTCCGGCCGGACGCTATTGAAAATCCGCTTCGAGGATTTTCGTTTGGATCTCAAGGTCGTCCGGCATGTTTTTCTGCTCGGCTTTTCGCCGTTCGTGATGCAGATTATGGCCTGCGTGTTGCAGGTTTTGCAAAACCACCAGCTGAAATATTACGGGGAGATTTACGGAAAAGCGCACGGCATCGAGCATGGGGCGGAAATTTCGATCGCGATCCTGGGGATCCTGTTTACGGTTTTTCTCCTTTTCCTCATGCCGCTCTTAGGCATCGGGCAGGGAATGCAACCGATCGTCGGCTACAATATCGGCGCCAAAAAATACGACCGGGTCGCCCGAGTCTTGAAGTTGAGCTTGATTTCCGCTTTTCTATTTTCCCTCGTTTGTTATCTCACGGTGATCATTCGTCCCGATTGGTTGATTCTGCCGTTCGTCAAGCCGGATGCCCCGGGGCGGGAAGCGATTATCGCTCTCGGCGTCCGGGCACTCCGGATTTTCTCGTTCTGTCTGCCGATGATCGCGATCGCGATCACGACGACGAACTATTTCCAATCGAGCGGTCGGCCGCTTCGGGCTTTGTTTCTCACCCTCATGCGGCAAGTGTTGCTTCTCATCCCACTCGTTCTTTTCCTTCCGTATTGGTTTGAACGTCAAAGCGGATATTACGGAATCGACGGCCTTTGGTTCGCCGCCCCGATTTCCGATTTCGGCTCTTTTTCCCTCGGCGTGGTTTTCCTGTTTTTCGAATACCGACGCCTCCGTTCGAAGATCGCACAAACCGAAACGGACTGTACGGCCGACAGCCGATAACAACAGCCGAAAGGAGCGCAGCGCATTGACGGTTTCCCGCGGGCTGCATCGAACGTAACCGCCATTACGCTGCGCTTCATTCCGGCTGTTGTTTTCATTGACCGTCGCATCCGTAATGATCTTGACGATTCCAAGAGATAAAAAAACGGCGGGTCGAAGGTTGCCTTCGATCCGCCGTACTTTCCACGTCTTTACGCTGACACTACCACCGGTTGATCGTCACACCGAAGTTGATACCGTACATCAGGATGCTGTCGCTGTAACCGTCGTCCTTGATTCCGAAAAACGACCCGTCTTCATTGACTCGGTAATCATTGATGTAGGCTCCCCGGGCGATCGCGTCCATCCACATGATATTGAGACCGACCTGCAAACCGAGTGCGTTGGTCAACTGCCAGTTGGCGCTGATTTTGGCTTCGACGCCAGGCGAAAACTCGTTGCGGGTCTCCTTGTAGTAAAACGTCCGGACACCCGAATCCGGCCCGCCCCCCATCGGCCCCAGCGGAGCGTAGGGATAAATATGCGATCCAGAAAAGAGCTCGGTCGCTTCGCTGAGATTGCTCGCATAATTCCCTTTGGAAAGCAGGTTTTGCGTGTTGAAACCGGCAATGAACTTTCCTTCGGCGCTCAGCGTCCAGCGACCGTTCCTCTTGGAATAACGCAGGCCGAACTGGGGGGCGACGATATGGTTTTCCGCGAGAAAATTCCAGTTGCTGTCTCCCAGGATCGAACCGATCGATTCCCCGTTGGTTAAATCTCCTTCTCCCCGAAAATTCATGGAGTCGTTGACTTCCATGTACCGAACACCGCCGATAAAATCGAAACTGCCCAAGGGAATCGGGTGCGAACGGTAAACGTACATCGCTTCGATATTCCAATGGTTCATCGACATGCTCGTCGCCGTATTCTTAAAGTTGAGAGGCAGCGGTGCCAAACGTCCTTGCGTCCCGTCTTCGTAGATGAGCGGAATCCAGCCCCAAAGATGCCCGATATCATAAATCGGAATCTGATTGAAGGAGGTCGCTCCCGGGATGGTTTTATACCCTCCGTCCGGCTGCCAAACGGTATTAAATTCGCTATCCTCCTCCATATAAGTCAAGGCGACCATGTTGTAAACATCGTCGATCACCATGCTCGCGTTCGCCATGTTCAGGGTCGTCGTCATATCGGCCAATTCGTAGCCGTCGAAATACCAGCCGTGATGTCCCCGCATATAGCCGATTTCCGCCCGCGTGCTCATTCCGTTGACCGAAGAGATTTGCGAAGCATGAATCGAGTTGGTTTGGGTGATCGTCGTGTTCCCGGTGTAAACCTCCCGCTGTTTGCTGGAACCGTCATCATAAGTCGCTCCAACATAGATGTTTTTGATCGGGGCGAAAGTGTAATTGATCCCTTCAATCACACCATAAAACCCCTCGACCTGGCGCGAGCCCCCCCCGAATTCGTCTCGGGAATAATGGGCCCAAGGACGGAACCCTTGTTGGGCCGAACCGGAGAGGGTCAGGACCAAAACGAGGAGAATACTTCCGAGAAGTCTGTTCAAATGGCTCAGGGACATTTTTGGCTTTCCCATTTTAGTGGTCAGTGTTCGCGAAAATTTCTACAATTCGATATTGCGGTTTCTGTTTTTTTCCCTAATCCTTCGAGGCAAAATTCGCACGTTCGCTTGGAAAACGGCGAATTCAAACCTTTTTCGTTCAGAAAACAAGCTAAAAACCAAATACGCTAATGATTGTACCGTTTGTATCGGTCATTCCAAATCTAACAGTTGAGTTATAAAGCCCCGAATTTGTTAGAATATAACGATATTTTTGAAAATACCGAAAATACCAACAGTATTTGAGGCGTATAGATAAAATAGGAAAAGACAATTTGTTTTTAATAGCTTGTAATTTATTCCCTTTTTAATAGTCAATCTATATTTTTCTGCTGTTGGATCAGTATCTTTGGACATAAAACGAAAAATATCGTTTCAGCACTTTTTTTGCTGGACGCCGGGGACAAGTTCGCGCAAAATAAAATTACAAATACTATTTTCAATTTGCTCCTCTTTGTTCTTTGCGTTGGTCAAGGCAAAAGCGATGATAGGTATTTTCATTTTTGTTACGATTGAAAAAATGAGTTCAAAAAAAACTGCATCTATAAAAGGGGATGATACGACCACCGTTCTTTTAGAGGGGAGGCAGGGTTCTTCGGAGGTCGGGGCAAAAATTGTCCGGACCATGGACGGACGAAAAGTGATCCAAATGCAAATTGACTTGGGCCTCCTGCAAATGGAGACCAAGGGACGACCGGACGGACAGACACCTTTCGGATTTCAAACCTATTTTGCCTATTTGAAACATTTTGCCAAAAAACGGGAAAAATCGCTTGTTTCGGCAAGAAAGCACGCTTGTGAGGCGATTCGCGAAATCAAACAGTTCAATCAGCGTTGTTTGGCCTGGTTGGTTTTGAATCGACATGCCGATGTTCTCCGAGACGCCGATCATTGTCTCGATTTATTGTGTTTTCTTCGCAAAACCATTGTTTATCCGAAGCGTGTTCGCGATTCCCTGGAAAGGGAATGTTCCATGATTCTGCTGCGGCGCACTCAAGCGGCAACGCTGCTCGCCCTCGAAAAGCAAGGGCCGCCCCAGGCCGCCGAAGAAGTGCGAAAAGGAATCGCTTCTTTGCGCGACCTTCCGCGAACGCCCGAGCCGGCAAACGGAGGGGGAAAGTCCCAAAAAAGGGATATCGAAAAGATCATCCGAAAACTGACGGTTTTGGAGGATTGGATCCGTGAACGCTACGATTTGCCCCTTGCTTTGGAAGAAAGGCTGGCGATTGCGATCCGCGAGGAAGAGTACGAATTGGCCGCCTCTCTCCGGGACCGGATTTCCTGCCGCAACCGCTAGGAGCAATACGAGCCGGGACCTGTGGTCCCGACTGCGTTTACTGCTCAAAAACGACGCGACGCGAACACGAGTTGAGACAGTCGGGGACGCCGTCCCCGGCTCGTTATTCATTATGTCGACGCCAATTCGCGAAGCGCGGCGAGCTGTCGACCGTAATCTTCGGCCTTGAAGACGGCCGTTCCGGCAACAAGAAGATTGGCTCCGGCGGCGGCACACGGGCCGATCGTCTCTTCGTTGACCCCGCCGTCGACCGAGAGCAACTTCTCCGGCCCGCCCAGTCGACGGAAAATCCGCAATTTCTCAAGTGCCCGAGGGTCGAACTTTTGGCCCCCGAAACCGGGCATCACGCTCATCGTCAAAACGAGCGAGCACTCGTCCAAAAACGGCACGACCGCTTCGGCCGGGGTTGGGGGATTGAGCGAAATCCCCGGCTCGGCACCCAGCCGGCGGATTTCTTCGAACACCGGCCGCGGGTCGGGCAACACTTCGATATGCACGGTCAGGAAATCGGCGCCCGCCTTTCGGAAAGGCCCGATGTATTCCGCCGGATTGTCCAACATCAAATGCACATCGAGCGGCAGTCGGGAAATTCGCCGGACCGCTTCGACGACGGGAATTCCGATGCTCAAGTTCGGCACGAAATGTCCGTCCATAATATCGAGGTGCAGAATTTTGGCGCCGCCCGCCTCCAGCCGTTCGATTTCCCGTTGCAGTTGCCCGAAATCCGAGGCGAGCAGCGAAGGGTTGATAACCGGAGCGGCGGCGAGCAACTCGCAAATCATCGGCGAAGGGGCAATCGACATTGGTTTTCCTTTCTTAGAAGCCGTATCAGAATCCTTTACAATTGTACAAAAAGTCGATCATTCCATTGCTTGTTTTTTACTACGGAACACACGGAAAGACGGAAAACACGGAATTTTTACACTTCCGTCTATTCCGTTATTCCGCGTATTCCGTAGTTAAAATGTGCGATTGCAAAGGTTGTTTTATGCATTTCTCTTATTCGTAAACTTCCAATTCCGCGATCGACATTTGCACGCCGGGCTGGTTCGGGCCGTCCGGCTTGTACGAACGGACCCGGATCGCGGCCGCCTCCGCCGGTTCGAATCGCAAATCGACGCTTTTGCCTTCCTGCTGCTCAAATCGGCCCAGGGAATGCTCGACTCCCTCGCCGTCGACCCGAAAGACCTCGAATTCGGTCGCGTAGCCCCGGCCGAAATGCACGACAACCCGTTGAATCCGCTCGATGCCGAAAAAGTGCACGTCGTACGTCCAGGCCCAATCGCCGCCGGCGATCGCGCAGGTGTTGAGGTCGCCGTCAACACCTTTGGTCGAGCCGAACGCTTCGCCGACGCTCGGAACCAGGATTCGCGTACCGTCGTTGCTTTTGAGCTTCGCGTACTTTTTCCAGGCGAGATTGGTGGGCGGGACCGCCTTGCCTTCTTTCCAGGCATTTTTCTCGGCGTCTTTTTCCGCGAGTTTTTTTCGCAACGTCCGGAGGACCTCAAGCTGCGAACGGTCCAGCTCGCCGTCGCGGTACAGCATCACGTCGATTGAAACGACGCCCCCGAGTTCATTGACCGTAAAGACGTAATCGGCCAGTTCCTGCCGCGAAAGAGCGACGCCGGGAGCACCCCACCATTTGCCGAGAAACGAGAGCAAGTGCCATTGTTTGCCGTCGACGAAGCGGGATTTCGGTAGATCGGCGAACGTGTTCATTTCCCCGCAAGTGTAATCCTCCCAGCGGGAATGGGAGTGAACGCCCGGATCGACCCCGGGGTTAAAGGCGACGATCCGGTCCGGGTTGCCGGCCCGAAGCCCGTCGCCGAGGATTTTGAGCAAGTGATCGTTGTAACCGATTCCGGTGTAACAGCCGTCGACCCAGTAACCGCGAACCTTGTCCTTGTAACGTTCGCCGTATTCGGCGGCGACGGCGGCCCAATTGCGGACGAACTCTTCGGTGACGGGAAATTGTACCTTCAACCCGGCCGCCGCCTGCGGGTCGGCGCTCGTCGCATCGCCGGTGTAGTAAAGCATCAGGTCGATGTTCCGTTTGTGCAGGGCCTGGTACAAATCCTCGATCAAATCCCGCGTTGCACACGCTTCGCCCGGTTTGTAGCCGGTCAACCGGTCGAACGTCGCGTTCGGTGCGATCATGAACCGGCTCTGCTGCATGATTGTGAAAAAGACGTAACCGGCCCCGGTTTCCTGCATCCGCTCGGCGAATTTTTCGACGTCGAATTCCCGGACGCATTCGTCCCAAGAGGTTTCCCGGCCGAGGCTGTTGAGGCTTTCGGCGCTGTTTTGGCAGGAGTTGAGGTAATGCACGAAAACCCCGTACCGATGATCTTTGAACCAGTCGGTTTTTTTCGGGTCCGGTTCCTGGGCCGGGGAAACGGAACAAAACAGGATCGCGATCAAACAGAGAATTTTTTTCATAAGTTTGTCTATTGTTGTTTAGCCGAGCGGCGTAGACGCCGGCGTCCTAACGGGAATCCGGGGGAAGGATTCGCGGCGGGCCGGCCCATTGGCCGAGGAGAATTTCGAGCGATTGTTGCAGTTTTTCGCGGGGGATCCAACCGAAACCGCGAAACTCCATTTCCAGCAAAATCCGTTCGATGTCGGCCGGCTCCAATGCCGGCGGTCGGCCCACCGTTTCGTCTTCACAAAAATTCGACAAAAGCGAGTGCAGAACCGGCTCCGCCCTTTTGTCCCACATTTCCCCGCTCGGGAGCGAAAAATCCCAAAACAGATCCCAGGTCCGGAGCGATCCGTCGTCCGAACCGCTCAGCATTTTCATACCGGAGAAATCGACGACGACTCCGTTGACGGCCCCCGAATGTCCGGGGATCGTCTTTTGCAGGAGACCGGTTTCGAAATTCCAGATCTTGATGCTTTGATCTTTCGAGGCCGTGATCAAAAACCGTCCGTCGGGCGTCATTTCCAAATCGAGTACGTCCGCGAGATGGTTCCCGAACACGCGGACATTCCTTTCATTTTCCAGATCGCGAACTTCAATCGTTCCATCTTTGAGTACGGACACCACCGACCGGTCTCCCAGGGAAAAACCGGCGGAAGCGGCCGGGCCCTTGCCTCGGGAAAATGAATGAATCAACCGGCACGAGGACGATTCCCAAATTTTGACCGTCGCATCCTCGCCGGCGGTTACGAAATAATGTCCGTCCCGGGTATAGGCGATCGACCGGATTTCCCCCTGATGCGCCGTCCAATTCCCCAAGGTCCGGTTGGCGACGACATCCCAGCAAAGAAGCGCTCCGGTCGCCGTCCCGATCAAGGCGGTTTTGGCTTGGGGGTGAAACGTCACTTTGCTGATTGATCGAACTTTATCTTCGAGGACGCGAACGCATTTTCCGGAGCCGGTACTCCAAATCCGGACGGACGTATCCCAGCTGCCCGACAAGAGATAACGGGCGTCCGGGGTCATTGAAATCCCGCGAATCCAATCCTGGTGCCCTTTGATGACCCGGACGCAATTGCCGGACGGCAGGCTCCAAATCCGGATGCTTTGATCCCGACTCGCGGAGACGGCCAGTTTCCCGTCCAGCGAAAGCAGAACCGAGGAGACTCCGTCCTCGTGCCCGAGAAGCGTTCGGGTGCAAACGGCGTCCGAGAGTTTTTCCCGGACGCAATGCCGGAGAATTTCTTCCCAGGGAATTTCCTTGCGAACGGTATTCCAGGTCGGCAGCTCCTGCATTTTTTGGAGCGTTTCCAAGACCGTGTCGAAATCTCCGCTTCGGACGGCGGAGACGACCAATTGCTGCAGGCTCGAGGTTTCGTTCTGCTGTCGGGAAATTTCTTCGCTGCTGGCAACCTGGGAAAGCATGATCGGAGCATGAAGGTGATCGGAGTGGTTGCAAAGCACATCGACATCCCAGATTCTCAGGGCCTGCCCGGCCGCAAAGCTCAAAAGGAAGGAATGCGAACGCGAAAAACAGAGCGCATCGACCGAAAGGTCCTGTCCCTGGAGCGTCCGGACGCAGCGGCCGCCGGGAAATTCCCAGATCCGGATCGTTTTGTCTTTCGAACCGGTCGCGATCCAACGACCGTCGCTCGAAATGTCGACCGATTGAACGACATCCTCATGCCCGATCAATTCCGTGAGCGCCTTGCCCGAACGACCGTCGAAAACGCCGACCTTTTGTCCGTCGAAAACGAATTGGATTTCACGTTCGGCCATTTCCCCGGAAGGGGGAAAGATTTTAGCGTAAGCGTCGGAAACCCATTCCGAGATCGCCTCGGCGGGAGCCTGAATCGTTTTTCGCGTTCCTCCCCACGGCACGGCGTAGACCAGAAAACTTTCTTCTTTCCCGCTCGCGTTTTTCAACAAAAGGGATTGGGCGTCTTTGGTTTGGAGCAATTCCCACTGAAAATCCTCGCTCAAGGCGATACGTTCTCCCGGTTTCGGCCCGTCGAAGATGTCCCCGAGAATCGCATCGGAAATGTCCCAGGGGGAATCCGAAGAGGCTCCGCCCTTCTGTTGGGATCGATTCAACGTAAGAATTTTGCGGCCTGTTTGCGTTTCACAAAGAACGAAACGACCCGAATCGACGGCGATCAGGAGCCGGTCTTCGGCATCGTTGAGAAAAGCGGCCCGTTCCCGTGCCTTCAGCGACGGAAACCGTTCGATGCAACGAACGTCCCGGGCCCGGAATTTGTGCGTCGCCGTCAGGGCCTTGACGATCTCCGGTCGCGGCTCTTCCTGCTCCAGGGCGTTTTCAAAATTCTCGATCGCAAGAGCGATGTTGCCCCTTTCGCGCTGCAGAAGACCGAGCGCGAAAAAATTCGAGGCGTCGGCTTTCGTTTTGAGCAGGATTTCCGATCGCGCGATCGCTTCCTGGTCGATGATTTCGGCACGCCGCCATTGCAAAAGCGCGTGGTTGTAAGTGATTCCCGTGTGTCCCGGCTGCGATTGAATCGTCTTATAAAGCAGCTTGACGGCCTCTTTCGGCTTGTTCAAATCGAGAAGCGAGGCGGCCCGGTTGTTGATGCTCTCAAGCGTCCATTGGGCGGCTTTCGGTTCCGTTCGCGGATACGCCCGGACGAACGTCGTTTTATAAATTCCGACCAGCCGTTCGGCGATCTCGGAAAAGGAGCGAGGCCGTTTTTTAGGGTCTTCCTGAAAGCAGTGCCGAAGGAGTTCGATCAGTCCCGGCGGCATGGTCGGCCTATCTTCCGGAACGGGAGATTTCAAGAACATTTCGAACACTTTCGCGGCGGTTTGTCCTCCCCGACGGCAGGGAGCAAGGCCGTGAAAGAGGGACAGGATGCTGATCGCCCAAGACCAGATGTCCGATTGAAAGGTCATTTTCAGCTTGGGATCGATTCGCCCCTCGCGAAACAGAATCGAGGCCTGATACTGTTCCGGCGAACAATAGGCCGGGGTCATTCCTTCCCATTTCGGCGTCGAATAGGAATACGAGGACGAGGTTGAAGTTTGCTCGCCGCTGAGGACGGCGTCCTTATTGACCGCGGTAATCGCCTGGGCCAAACCGAAATCGGCGACCTTCGGGCTGCTCCCCGACATCATCACATTGGCCGGTTTCACGTCCAAGTGCAACAGCCCTCGTTGGTGGGCGTAATCCAAACCCCAAGCGACTTGAATCGCGATATCGAGAATCCGCTGCAACGATTCTTGGGGACCGCCGGCATAAATGCGACCGTCGACCGTCCAATCCCGCAGACTGCCGTCCGGAACGAACTCGGCGAAAATCCGGGGGACGCCGTCGATTCGCCGAACCAGATAACAGGCGACGATATTCGGGTGCAGCCCCAGCTCGACCCAAGTTTGGCATTCTCGTTCGTAATGGGCGATGCCCCCTTCGCTCTGCAAAACGTCCGGCTTCGGACTTTTGACCGCGAGGTCGCGATCCCATTCGCGATGATAAACCCGTTGGACGATTCCCGCGCCCCCTTGGGCCAGGGAGATTCCAGGAGAAATCGCCTTGACTTCGTAGGTCCCGAGGATCACATCACCGACCGACCAAATTCTTGTGCCGGTCGACGTGCCGGAACTCTCGCTGGAACTTTCGAGAAGAACGCTCGATTTTTTGTCCTCTCCGAGAAGAAGACCTTCGGCCTGCTTCGGGCCCAGGGCCATGGTTGCGCTCACGCGTTCGAGCGTAAATTTTTTCCGGCAAGTGCTGCATTTGGCCTTTTTGCCCAGAAACGAGACATCGAGCTCGTATCGCATAAAGCAGTGGGGACAAACGGACTTGAATTGCGGCATGATTCGAAAAAAACCGGGACCGGCGGCGAACGATCGTTTCGTCGGTCGAGATCGCGGGAATGGAGAAAGCGGTGATCCTGGGGCGCAACGGCAGCCGCCAGGACGTAAGGGCCGGATAATTATAATTTGAAGTTCCGCCCGTTTCAATCACGACCGACCAAAAGAGACGAAGATTGCAAAGTATCAAATTTCGCGCAGAGACGCGGAGATTGCTGAGTTTTTCAAAAAGACACGTAACCGTTCACGGTTTTTCCTTGAACCGCGGGCTCATGCCCGTAAACGGTTGTTAATTTCTTACAATCCTTCCCCTGCGGTCTCCGCGTCTCCGCGCGCTAAACACGACCTTACAATCCTCGTGCAAAAAGAAACAGGAGAATGAGAGCGCCCTTGCGGATGGGGCGGTCCCGATTACCTTTTGAACGATTCCGATTTGGTTTTTTCATATTTCTCGAACATCGCCTCCGTGAGCCGCACTGTTTTGAGATATTCGAGTTGCGAGATCGATTCAACCAACTTTTCGTACTTTTCCGGCGTCGAAGTCAAGTTGTAGGCGATCAGTCTGCCGTCTTCGTTGAAACTGCGAAAATAACCGGCACGGATGCCGAATTCGTTAAGCCGGGGAGTAATCATGTTCAGATAATCCGTCGCCCCCATCGGCTGGAAATTCCCTCTCGGACCGAAAACGATGATGTGCGTATATCTTTCTTTCGGAGTCGCGTACCCCCCCTCCGTACCCGCATCCCTACCCTCGTCCGTATCCGTGGGCGGCGGCGGTTGGGGGGCGGTTTTCTCACCGGTATGTTTCTCGAAAAGCCTTTCATTGAGCGGCTCGATCTTGAGCAAACGTAATTCCGGCGACTCCTTGAAAACCTCGCGAAGGGCCTCCGGATTGTTCGTGCAAATCCGGCCGATCATATTCGAGCCCGTCCTTTCCGTCCGAAAATAGCCCGTCAAGACATTCTTCCGCTTGAAGAGCGGTCCGCTCAGTTTATTCAGCAATTCTTGAGGGTTCGCCGGTTTGAAATCACCGGCGGGCTCGAAACTCGCGAGATGCGTGTGCCCGATCTTATCGGGCGTTTTCCAGTCCCCGTTTTCCTTTTCGTTGTCCCAGCGATCCGCGAGCCGCGCGAAAGCCGGTTCGAGCATCTTGACAACCTCCTCGGCCGATTTTCCCTTGAACAAACCGCTGCCGCCGACGTTGAACCAGCGTCCGTCCTGTTTGACGAAGATGCGATTGTTGTACTCTTTCCCTTTGACGACTTCGGCAACCACCATCGCGATTTTGTCCTTGGAGACGAAGACATACAAAATGGTCGCGGTTTTCAACGCCCCTCTCGTTTTCAGAGGCATGCTCTTGACCCATTGCTCGATTTCTTTCGGAATGATCATCCCTTCGGAGTATTGGCGAAGCCGTTGGATTTTGTCCGCCTCATTTCCGGCGATGATCCGGTTCCCGAGCGCATAGGCCGACTCGGGGGTCGAGAGGTCGACAAGGTCCACAGAAAAATCGAGGTCCGCCGAAAATTCCGAAACTCGTTTGTCGACGCGATACGATTCGATGGGGTTCGCGGCGTCGTTTTCAACGGCCGGAATTTTCTCCTCCTCGCAAAACGCCGGCGAGAGGCTCAGGAGCAAAGCGAACAGGAAGACCGACGCCGTTCGTAAGGCATCGCGAATCGTCGTAAGCGGCCGGGCCTGTTGCCCCGCGTTTTCCAGAATACGGCCAATGCGTCGCATGTTTTTTCCTTTCGGGAAAGAATTTGAAAATCGAGCCCTCGGCGGCGAGAGCCTCTTTCAAGAATCGTACAAGAAAAACGAGAGACGTTCCAGTACAAGGTTAAAATTAGGGGAACCATACACGGTTTTCCTGTTGGAGCGTGGGCCCCTGGGTTGGCCTGCGTCTCGCCTGCAAGAGACCGTCGTTACTTTGAAATGAGCCGACTTGCTGTTTCAGGACGAAGGCCGTAAGCCGCAACGAAATCTTTGCGCATCTCTTTTGTTGCGGATCACCGATTACGAAACCGCGTCAAAGGCCCCTTTTTCCAAAAAACCGAAAAATTCCTCTGGACCTTGTTTGCCTTTTTTGTGTAGAATCCGCCCACACCGGCTTATCGTTCCGACGTGATCAGAGAAAGCCCGGTTTTACAGAATTATACTCAATAATGGCAATCGGCTGATATTTTCCTCGTCTCAATTTTCATGAGGTTGGCATTTGCAACTCCCTGAAAATCATGAACGGAGCAGCCCAACGAGGCTGCGGACCAATCGAGGCCGAAGGCTACTGGCGTACCGTCCTACGGTATATTACGGCTAAGGAGAGGTTCTATGACCTGCAAACAAGGATGTTTGGTAATTAAATCAGCAATCATTGCGTTCCTGTTGGGGGCATTTTCTTGTCCCAACGCAGTCTTTGCACAATCCTTGGATTACCCAGTCTCACTTCTGCAAGGGGAACAGTCCCTAGGGAAGTTCGAAGGTCGTCCCCTTCCCTCTTCGCCGGAACCGGAAAACCAAGCCGTGGTTTCGCCCCGCAAGCTTCCGCCCGGCAACCTGAAACCGAAGCCGCTGGTTCGAAATACCGGGCCGATCGTCGTCATTTCCCACGAATCTCGGACGCTCGGCCAAATGTCGGACGCTCATCAGGTCGCACAAAACGAAACCGATCAATATCTCGGAACGATTCTTCAGGTCGCGGCCGTCGTCCCGAACGATTCGTCCCGCTCTCGGCCGGTTTTCGACTCCAATCCTTCGCCCGCGAGATCGAACACGCCGACAGCCAATCCCCCGGCCGCCAAACGGACGATCGCTCAAGACGGCAGCCGCGGCATTGCGAGCCCCGCCGCCTTGCCGCAAAGTTCGACGCTCCGGGAATCGCCGAATCCGAGTCAGGGTTCGAGCCAGAGTCAGGTACAGAATCAAGGTCTGAGCCCGAGATATCAGGACGAACCCGCCGCTGCCGTCGGCCCGCGAAACGAGGGGAAAACGCTACGACCGATCCCGGAAGAGGAAACCGACGACGACGCCTCGCACGATCATTCCGAATCGGCGGCCCATTTCCAAAGCGCAATGTTTCTCGGAGTTTCGCCGGGAAAAAGCACGTTGGATGAGGTCGCCCAAAAACTCGGGGCTCCTCTCAAGGTCAGCCGAATTGACGGCGGGGTCGCTCATTTTTATTCGATCGACGAGGTCAACCATATCGAGATTGTTTTCCGAAACGACCTCGTCGATTCGATCGACGTTTGTTTCAGCGAGCCGTATCCGGTCGATCAGGTCCGGGAAATTCTTGCTACGGAACTGCAAAAACGGAAACCGGTCTCGATCGCCGACGAAAGCGGCGATATCAAGGGCCTGCTCTTCCCCGAAAAAGGAGTAACCCTGGTCTACTCCCCTTCGGAAGAACGAGGCATTGCCTCGAACATGGTCGAGAAAATCCGCATCTTGCCGATCGCCGCCGAATCGTTCGTGATTCGTGCCAAAGGTTATCTGGAAGAAGCCCCGAGCGAATCGAAACGGGATTTGAAACACGCGCTTGCCCTTTCGGCCGAATTTCCGGAAGTGTATTGGCTGTTGGCCCAAATCGCGATCGCCGAAGGGGACGGCTATTCGGCGTTGGAAGCCAGCGAAAAGGCGATTTCCCAAAATCCGAACTCCCCACAATACCACATTACCTTGACGAAGGCGCTGATGTTGCTTAACCGCAACGAAGAGGCGGGGATGTATTTGGAGGAAGTGCTGCCGCTTTGCGAAAATTACCAACATCAAAAAGCGCTCGCGTTGACCCTGCTCGGCGACATTTATCGAACCGGGCCGAACATCGATTGCGAAAAAGCCTACGAATATCACAAAACGGCCCTCGATCTCGCCCTGCGGTTGCAAAACCACGACAATCCGAGCATCCAAACCCTCGCCCGGGAAGTCGTGCTCAACGCCCAGCTCGGAATTATTTTAGACATCGCCCGGGGCAATTGGGAAAACAAGGAATCCGCGATTGAAAAATGGTTCCTCAATGCGAAGGACATTTTGAAAGATCCGGCCGTCGCGACGAAAAAACGGCTCCTTCGGGACGAGACGTTTCGGATCGCCCGTTGCGGCCTCACCGCCCAGGTGATGATCTCCGACACGGCGAATCTGGAGCAAAAGGTCCAGGAAATGCTCCTGGCCTCGGAAGAATTGCGGAACGTCGCGGACGATCCGATCATCCAACGCGAAACCCAATGGGAGACGGGCACGGCCCTGTTCGAAGCGGTGCAGTCGTTCCAACGCCGCAAGCAATATGTCGCCGCCTTGAAATACGGCGAATCGACGGTCGATTTTATGGAGCAGGGAATCGAGGGACGGACCGGGGAAGCGGACTATTACGCCCTCGCCCGGCTCTATTTTCGGTTGGGCGCGATTCATGCGATCGGCTTGAAGAACCACAAGGCCGCGATCGTCTGGTTCGACCGGACCAAGCCGGTGTTCAAAGACATTTTGCGGAACATCGGCCCCGAGGAATCAGGCCGGATCGGCGAAATGCTCGTCAGCATGGGCGTCTCCTATTGGGAAACCGATCAAAAGGAGGAAGCGGTCCGGCTTTCGGAGCTCGGGCTCACCAAAATCAAGGCGGCCGTCGACCGCAAGCATTTGGAATCGATCTCCCTGTTGATCCCTTATTCGAATCTCGCGACGATGTACGAGAAACTGGACGATTCGGAAAAAGCGGCCCAATACACCCGACTGGCGGCCAGAGTCAAGGAATCCCTCGCCGTCGGCGATTCAACGCAGCCGCGTTGAAAACCGACTTGTTTGGCGAAACCGGATATAAAGGTAGGTAACCGGTTACGTCGTCGTACTCGACGACTGGAAGCGGCGACAATGTCTTTTGGCGAGACTTGCGACTCCGGCGTCTGCGCCGCTCGGCTAAACGACGCGACACTTTTATTCCAGCGGGTTGAAGACCAGGCCGGTCAGCAGCTTCGGGTAAAAGTATGTGCTTTTGGCCGGCATGCGTTCGCGGTCCAAACTCAAATCGCGAATCTGATCGACGGTCGCCGGCATCACGAGGGCGGCCAACGGGTAATCCCCCTTCTTGAGCCCTTCGACGACCTCCTCGACCAGATGCACATACGTCGGCTTCGGATGCTCCGGCTGTTCCAACAGCGTTTCGACCACGAGCCGGTGCAGCAGGCTGACCCCCAGCTCCCGCCAGCCGGGATGATGGTCGTTCGCGACCGCGTTCATTCGCTCGCGACCCGTCGCGGTCAGCTTCGCGAGCACCCAGGTTTTGTCCTTCGACGTGTATAGCCCGAGGACGCTTTGATCGTCGCACTGCTCGATCCGCTTCCAAACCTGATGGGCCGTTTCCGGGCCGGTCCCTATCGTTTCGAGCGTGTAATGCTCGCCGAGTTTTTCCGCGAGCTCTTCCCGCGATAATGCCGGAATCCCCGGGAACAAACGATGGGTCGGCAAAACGATCAGCCCCGGGTCCTCAAGTGCGACGCAAACCATCAGCACGTAATTCGCCGGGTGACCCGGTTTCAACAGCCCTTGCTCGGCGATCTGCTTGCGGTAATTGCAGGCCGTTTCGTATCGGTGGTGCCCGTCAGCGACGAAGATCGGCCGCGGGCCCATCTCTTTGACGACGGCGGCGATCGTCTCGGGATCGGTGATCGCCCACATCCGGTTGACGACGCCGAGATGATCGGTCGCCTCGACCGGCGGAGCGCCCGAATTCCGGACGGCTTCTTCGAGAAGATTTTGGACCTTGGTCTCCTCGTCCGGATACAGCCCGAAAATCTGGCTGAAATTCATTTTACAGGCCGTCGTCAGCATCAAACGGTCCATTTTCGGGCCGCTCATCGTGATTTCGTGCGGGAACACCATCCCTTCGCCGAACGGGACCGCCTTGCAACGGCACATAAACCCTTTCCGGACATATTCCTTACCGTCAACCGTGTAAATTTGGTGATAGACGTAAATCGCGGCGTCCTTGTCCTGCGTCAAAACGCCGTTTTCCTTCCAGTCTTTCAGTGTTTTCGCGCTGCGGGTGTACCGATTGTCGTCCGGCCCGTCGCTCGGGGTCATTTTGTCGAGGATCAGCCGCACGGCGTTGTTCGGGTGTCGGGCGAGGAGAGCGTCGTGCAATTTCTCGTCGATCACATCATACGGCGGGGCGACGACCTCGCTCAGGGCACCGACTTTTCCGAGATTGTAACGATAAGCAGCAAACGGTTGAATTTCTGGCATGGTATCAAAAGATATTCGTGTTAGCAAAAAAACAGCAGCCGGAAGCGTAGGCGACCGGTTGTCGAACGCGGAGACCGGGAAAAGTTCGAGCACCCCATTTTCAACGATTTTCCCCCGATTGGCAACACCCCCACAGGAAGGCCGCGATTTCGACGCAATGCTCGACGCTCAGTTGCGTCGGCGGGGCCTCTTCCGGATATTGCGAGCAGTCTTCGTCGAACAGCCGTTCCCGGCCCAAAAATTCCCGGGCGATGGCGTTGTTCGAATCGCGGTACAGTGCGATGAGGCTTTCGGCCTGCTTGCGTGAGAGGTTGTAAGGGCGGTTCCCTTGCTTGGAATAATGGTCGACGAGGGCCTTGCTGAGGGTAAACCGCTGAACATCCGGCTCGCCGTTGGGAAGAAACGCTCCGTGCGTCTTATTGAGAATCCTGCAGAACTCGACCGCCTCGGCCGGCAGGGAGGCGTTGGACGGCTCGACCCGGTGCAGTCGCGAATCGTCGAGCCCGGCCGTTCGCGAAAAGTCGGACAACAGGTCGTTTTTGTACATTTCCGCCCGATGAAAAACCCGGACATGCACGTTTTCCTTGCCGAAATTCTCGCCCCAACGCCGCAGGAAATAGCGGTAATTCATGTAATAGGTTTCAAGGACTTCCGGTAAAAGCAGTAGATAGGAGTCGAAGGTCGGAAACGCGAAGCCCATTTTTTGGATTTGGGAATAGGCGCTGAGGAGCGATTCGACCTGCCGCCGCAAATAGACGATGATTTGCACTTCGTCGAAAAGCCCGGCGAGCAGCGTCTTCAGCCGCCCGGTCGCTTCCGGGGTGCAAAACGAGAGCATCTCGCAAGTGAAAAGCACCGTGTCGATTTTGTCCCGCTTTTCCCGAATTTCCCCGAGCAGTTTTTGCCAGGGAATCGAAAGAGTCGTCGTATCGCGTTGGGCCGGTTTGATGCGGCTGAGTTTCAGGAGATATTCCATATAAGGGTCGGGAACCGCCGGATCGTAAACGGCGTAGGCGAGCGGCAGGTGCCCGGTGTGCTCGAAATGATTCGGCGGCAGCGACTCCCAGCGGTTGTAGGACGGCACGAGAATCCGCTGGTTTTCGAGCGCATCGCGGTTCGCCTCCAAAAAGTCCTGAATGGTTGTCGTCCCCGTCTTGGGAAACCCGATGTGTAGTATTGCTTTCATTTTTTGTGACCTGTGCAAAAAATTGAACCTCACTTTCGTCATTCCCGCGCAGGCGGGAATCTATAGAATACGCTTTCACTATGGATTCCCGCCTGCGCGGGAATGACGGAGAAACCGATTCCAAGATTTTTATTTCAACAAAGGTTTCTCTAAAACGCCCTCGCAATACCGTAAACGATCATCACGATTTCCGTGACGGCGATGCCGGACAGCAGCAACGGCCACAGGCTGCGGAACAAGGAGGCCCGAAACCGGCCGTCCGGCTCGGAGATCGTGATCCCTTTCGGCAGGGCTTCGAAAATCACGCCGCTGTCGGGCCGCACCGGATCGTAAAACACGATCTTGTTTTTCCCGTCGATCAAAGGATCCGTTTCGAGGGACTGAATAGGAACCGTATGCGTCTCGCCATCAACGACATGTTGGAACGTGAGTTTCATGACCGGGCGACCGTTGACGATCACCGAGCCCGTCTGCATGTCGATAAATCTCGCCGTCCCCGCCTCGCCGTCTCGCAGCAGGCGAATCGCTTTGAGTCCGGAAGACATCGACACGCCAGCGATCACCAAGCCGATCACGCCGAACAACGAGCCGACGCCGAAAAAAATCCAAGGTCCCCAGAACAGTCCCATCCCCTTGATTCGGTAGCGGGAGCCGGAACGTTCGACGTCGATTTCATCTCCCGGCTCGTACAGATTCTCCGGCTGCCGGACCATCGCCGTCGTTTCCGAGCCGTCCGGCTGCGTGATGGTAAAATGGTAGCGCATGTACGGCGTGTCGTTCATCGAAAAATTCAGGTCCTCGACGCGAACGATCCGAGCTGTTCCCGCATCGACCCAACGGCGGGGAATCGAATCCTCGAACCCGATCAGGTAGAGCGCGGCCAGCGCGAAGATAAAGCCGAACGTGCCGAAGAACAAACCAAAAACCGGAGCGGATCCGGAACCGAACAGCAGCCGCAGCCGGACCGACAAGGACAGTTCGCGCGGCGGCGGGGCGATCCGGCCAAGCAGTTCCGGTTCGGCCTCGTCCCAAAGTTCGCTTTCGTCCCACGGTTCGTCTTCGGCCAGCACCCATTTTCGACCGTCGATGATCTTGAACGGTCGGGGCTCATTATCTTGTTCCGGTTCGTGCATGTCGGTTTTTCGTGGTTCGCAAGGGTGAGAAGATACCCAAAACCGATAAACTATCAGCCACAAGATCGACTGTCAAGCCGAAAAAGTAAGAGATGACGACCGCCCGGTCCGCTCACGGATAGACGACGAACTCGACCCGGTTGTTGCGGTTGCGGCCTTCGGGCGTTTTGTTGTCGAGAATCGGTCGGGCGGCCCCGTAGCCGACGACCTTGATCTGCTTGGTGCTCAGCCGCTTTTGATCCAAAAGATATTGGGCGATCACCGAGGCCTTTCGGGAGGATTGCTCGACCGCCTGCATCGGGTTTTGAGGGTTCTCGGCCAGGGAATCGGTGTGCCCTTCAATGCCGATCGTGTTCGTCGGGTAGTTCGTCCGAATCTCGTTGATCACCGTCCCGAGTACCTTATCGGCATCCGGCAGCAACTGCGTCGTTCCGGGATGAAACAGGACCGAATCGTTGACGGCGACGCGAATCGTTTCCCCGTCGCGCGGGAGCACGGTTACCCCGTCGAGCGGGATCACCGGCGTTTGCTTCAGGAGCGAGTTGTTCGGCGTGATCGTGACCGTCGCCTGTTTTTGAAAGGACGCGTTCAAGCTCTGGACGGTCTGCTCCTTGGCCTGGAGCTCCGATTGCAGCCGGGCGACCTCGGCACTCAACTGTTCAGCCTGTTGCTGGACCTCGGCCATTTTCGATTCGGCCTGCTTTTTCGCCTGGTCCGCCTGGGCGATGATCATCTGCTGCTGCTCGTTATCTTTGCTCAAGGTCTCCGCCCGGGTAAAAATATCCTGATTTTGCCGAGTCAGGGCGAGCGTTTTTTCCTGCTCCGATTGCAATCGCCCCTGCTCGATCGTCGCGCAGCCGCTCAGCCCGGCGAGCAACGTCGCGAAAAGGGTCGTGGGGAGGAAACGTACGATTCGCATAGTTCGATTATGAAAAGAATGTCTTGGCAATTATTGACGATGGTTAAGCGAAAGTCGGCCAAAAACGCATTTTTTTCGAGAAAAGAAGCGGCTCTCGATCCGTTTGTAACGGTAAGGGAATATGGTCCGGGTGAGAAAATCGGCCGCCGCAAACAGCAGACCGAAGCGTAAACGCCGGGTTCACTTGCGTGCGTGTCGTCAACCGTATTCCCGTCATTCCCGCGAAGGCGGGAATCTATAGTGAAAGCGTGTTCTATGGGTTCCCGCGGGAATGACGGAAGATAAGGGATAATTTTTTCCTGAAAATCAAAATTCCCAAAAAACTCTTGACACGACATTGTCGTATGGTTATAATACGACAATGTCATACGGAGAGATTCTCTCACAAAGGCACGAAGTTCACAAAGAAGGTGAAATAAAGACTTTGTGAACTTCGTGCCTTTGTGAGAAACAAAATTTGACAAGATTTCATTTCCATGAAAAAGCAAAAAACCACTTTAAAAAAACTCTCCCCGGGCGAGGCGGAGCTGTTGGAACTTTTTTGGGAACATGGGCCGCTCACCCTGCCGAAAGCCTACGAACTGTATACCGGCGGGGAGAAGAAGCCGGGCTATTCGACGATCCAAACGCGGCTCAACCGGATGGTCGAGAAAGGGCTGCTCGATCGCAACACCGATTTTCCAGCCGTTTACACCTCGACCGTTGCGAAAGAAGAGGCTCAAGGCAAATACTTCGAGTTGCTGGAGCAGTTGGCCGGTCGGAATTTCGCTCCGCTCATGCTGCACCTCTTCGAAAAACGGTCGTTAAGCGACGAGGAAATCGTCGTGATGCGCAACATCTTGAAAAAAATCGAACAGGAAAAGGAGAAATAAGATGCTATTTTCAAATATTTTTCTGTTCAACATCGTTCGGGCCGCCGTGTTGGCGGCGGTTGCCGTCGGGCTGCTTGGGTTGACGCTGCGGAATTTCCGTCGGCTTTCGCCGACGGGACATCGCCGGGTCTGGTTCGGCATCCTGCTGCTGGGGCTGTGCGTTTTCCGGATTCCAATCGACGTTCCGTTTTACAAACCGGAGTCGGTTGTCCTCGCTCCGCAAACGGAAGCCCCGCTGATGATACCGGTCCGCGAAGAGTTGCCGCTGCCCGAAATGCGGCCCCTCGAAAGCAGCGCCATTCCGATCGCGACACCGGCGGAGGCGGCATCACCCGAACCGACTTGGCGAATCCCGGAAACCGCGACGCTGCTGCTGTTCGCCTGGGCGGGCGGTCTCGGCGTGCTGCTGTTGCGTCGCGTGTACCTCGCGCTGCGGCTGCATCGTTTGTTGCGGCGCACCGAAAAAGCGGACGCGGCCGATGTCCGGCCGTGGGCGGAACTGCTGAACAGGTACGGCATCGCCGAAAACCGGATACCGATTCTCTGGACGGACGAGGCGGGGCCGGCATTGGTCCGGTCGTGGTTCGGCGACCGGCTGCTCTACCCGCGATCGTTGTGGGACGAGCTTTCGGAGCGGCAGCGGCTGGGCGTTTTGCGGCATGAGCTGTGTCATTACCTGCACGGGGACGCCTGGGCAGAGGAGATCGCGCGGCTGCTGGCGATGCTGCAATGGTTCAACCCGGCGGCTTGGTTGGCGCTGCACAAATTCGCGGAGGCGACGGAATGGCGTTGCGACGATTTTTCGTACAACGGCCGTGAAGGTCGTCCGGAGGACCTGATCGAAACGCTGTTGTCGGTTCACGATTCGACGGAATCGCTTGGGCTATACCTTTCTTCGTTCGCGCGGCTGAACGTCCTGCATCGAATCAACCGCCTGTTGGAAACACCACAACCCCAGGAGAGCACACTCATGAAAAAAATGCTGTTGTTCGTATTGCCGCCGGCCCTGTTCGCCCTCGGCCTGCTACAAATTAATCTCGTTGCACAACAGTCAGAACCCGCAACGCCGGAGCCCGCCATCACAGAGCCCGAAGCGTCAGCGAGGGACCAAGCCCAGCCCCTCGCTGATGCGTCGGGCTCTGTTGTCGCGGGCTCTGAACGGTTGGGGCTTTTCTCAACAGAGGAAAAGGGCAAAACCGTTTGGAAGATTCGCGGGCGGGTGTTGTACCCGGACGGGCAACCGGCGAAGAAGATCAATGTTTCCTACAACTATGACGATGCAAAGTATTTGAACAAGACGGATGAAGAAGGTTATTTCACGGAAAGCAGGGGAATCGAGAGGCCGAAAGGACAACTTGGCGAGGATTTCATAATGGCCGGTGTTTCGCCAAGCCTGAGTTCTAGTGAAAAGATTTGGCTGTGGGAGGTTCCACCGACAATTCTCAAGAACGTGAGAGACCAGCCGCCGGAGAAATTTATTTTCCGATTGCAGAAGGCCTGTCCGGTTTCCGTCGAGGTTCAATTTGAGGGTGAGGCCGCACAAGGTTATGTTGACTTCGAATCTCCGCTGGATTTGGGTGAGAATTTCCAGAAAAAAATCCAGTTGAGCGTTGTGAAGGATAAAACGGGGTTTTATCGCTGCGCCTTGCTGCCCCGCGAACATGAGATCTGCTGGAGTCAAACGCCTTGGGAGAATTCAAAGACGGTTCTCACGATTTCGGAAAAGGATGTCGCCGAAAGCACGCCACAAAAACTCGTGCTGCTCATCCCCGCCCCCTCGGTTATCGACTTGGGGGAGGAAAATGACAAACAGGCTTCGCTTGCGCTCGTTTTGGCGCAGAGTGCCGATCACGGCGGTCGTTTTCTTTACACGGATACCAACGACGTCGATTCGGAAGGCCGGTTTCTCGTGCAACTTTCTCCGTACTGCAATTTCCTCATTTGCGACGACGGCGAAAAGGCCGGCGTCCTTTGCATCAAGGACGCGGAGACCGCCGGGAAAACGTATCGGCTGATCATGCGAGAAAAAGCGACGGGGAAGGTCCGGCTCATCAGCAAGGCGACCGGAAAGCCGATCGCCAATGCCCTCCTCCAATACGATTTCCCGTTCGATTACGCGGGGAAGATGCAGTACACCGGCAGGGGAGTCGACGCCAAGACGGACGGTAATGGGGTCCTCGAACTTCAAGGAATGATCCCCGAGGCCGAATACCGAATCACGTTTCGCGATCCCGTTAAAGTTTCGCCGAACGAAGGGCCTCAAGTTCCCGAGATCAAGCGAAGCTTTATCGCGACGAATCCGGACGAGCTGAACGATTTCGGCGAGGTCATGGTCGATGTGCCGTCCGAGGCCCAGCCCCTCGCTCACGCTTCGGGCTCTGAAATGTCGGGCTCAACAAACGATGCGAAAAAGCTGGTCGTCGTTCGCGGGCGGGTTACGGATCCGGACGGCAAGCCGGTCAAGGGAGCACTGCTCGTTTGGGAAACGACTTGGGAGCAGCAGCGCGAGAACCGTGCTAAAGCGGCTCGAACCGACAAGGATGGGCGGTACAGCTCGCCGCCGCTCCCCGCCATGCAAGGGAGCATCACCGTGATCGCCGAGGGATATGCTCCCGACATGAAACCGGTCGATTTCGCAACGGAAAAAGAGGTCGATTTTTCGCTCGAAAAAGGAAAGACGCTGCAAATCCGCGTCGTCGATCAAAACGGTGAGCCGATTCCCAACGTCGATGTGTCGATCAGCGATCCGCCGTTCCAAATCTGGCGGGTTGGGGCGAACATTTTCTCCGGCAGAGCCAGGTATTCGTTCGAACCCCGTTCCGGCATTCCATTTCAAACGGACAAAAACGGGCTGTACCGCTGGACCTGGGCCCCGGCCGATGCGATCGGGTTCTCGTTCGATAAAACCGGCTACGAATCGATCTATTCGGACCCCCGCGAACCCGACCTCATGTTTACGGCCCGGGAAGAACCGTACATCGTCGTCATGCGGAAGGCGTTCACGATTTCCGGAACGGTCGTCGACGATGCGACCGGCAAGCCGATTCCGAAATTTCGCTTTTCCTCCGGGAGCATCGTCGGCAGTCATCCGTTTTTCGGTCGTGTGGCATGGCAAAAAGATCGTCGTGACTCTTCCGTCATGAAAAACGGCAAGTTCGAACATGTTTTCACTTTTCTCGACGACAGAGGTTACGTGTTCAGCATCGAGGTGGACGGTTACGAGGCGTTCGTTTCGCGGGACATCGAGCCGGACGAAGCGAATCCGACGTTCGCGGTGCGGCTCAAGAAAAGCGACGGCGTGAGCGGTACGGTCGTGCTTCCCGACGGCTCTCCGGCGGCCGGAGCGATCGTTTACCTCGCGGAGCCGGGGGCGTACCTCGGCGTTCGCGATCCGATGAAAAACGATTATATGCAAACGACCCATGCGGTGACGAAAACGGACAACAGCGGCCGTTTTACGATCTTCAACAACCAGGAGGAGGCGTACGCCGTGTACATCGAGCACCCGAAAGGACTCGCCTGGGTCAATCGGGATGATTTCCTGAAGGACCGGAGAATCCAACTCCGGGGGTTCGCGAAGCTGGAGTTGATCCTGCCGAAAGAGTTTTACACCGACCCGGAAGACGAATTCGAATTGCAAAGCGATCTTGCGACGAGCCCTCCGGGCGGGCCCAATCTCGGCGGCGTCAGTTACACACGCAAGCTCCTCGAGGGACAGACCCGTTACACCTTCGATTCGATCGTCGCCGGTAACTACACCTTCGTCCTCAAACGGATGAAGGCTCGCGAAAACCGGAGAGCCGATGGCCTGAATCATTTTGACGCCGTCAAAATGTCGTTTGATGTCGCGGCGGGGGAAACGAAAACGCTCGATTGGAGCGACCTCCTCAAAACGCCCGGGATGTAAGGGCCGTATCAAAACAACCGTTGCAATGGCACAAAAAGTCGAACATTTTCATTGTCTGTTTTTTTACTACGGAACACACGGAAAGACGGAAAACACGGAATTATACCGTAGCCGGTATGGGCAGTAGGCTTCGCCCTCTGTCAAACCGCGGCCTCGTTGGGCCGCTACCGTGTTGAAGACAGGAATTTTAAACCGGCTTGATTCTATTACATTTCCGTCTATTCCGTTATTCCGCGTATTCCGGAGTTAAAAAAAAGGGCGATTGTAAAGGTTGTTTTTGTAGCGGAAACTCAAAAATATTAAAATTTGGGGAATGGGAGGTTTTTTCTAATTGTATTGATTGTAGCGGACGATAATAAGGATTGGAGGCGGAGTTCCGTCTTCCGAAGTTTAAACCTTATTAAAATGGTGGTGAAAAAAGATGAGGCGAACACTCTTTTTCGGACTCCTTTTGGCCTGTTCCGCTTTTCTTTCCGGCTGCGTCGGGTATCCCGGCTGCGGCCCTTGCGGTTCCGCCGGTTTGCACGGCGGTTACTCCTCCGGAATGTACAACAATTACAGCGACTGCGGTGATTGCGGCGACTGTTCAAGTTGCGGCATTGGCGGCAGTTGCGGGCAATCTTGCGGCGGAGGCGGTTGCTTCCAATCGCTCGGCTGCGGGGCCGGCGGTGCGGTCGGGACTCCGATTTCCTGGCTCGCCCAGATTCTGAAAGGGACGAATTACCCCTGTCATGGTTGCGGCGACGAAGTGTATTGGGGCGATTACGGCCTCACGCCGAACGATTACTGCGACCCTTGCACGAACGACGGCGTTTGGGCCGGAGATGTCGGCGGAAATACCGGCTGCGGTTACGGAAAAATGTGTCAAGGCGGCCTCTCCTACAAATATCCTGCGATCGGAAATTCCCTGAATCAGGCGTACGCCCCGGTTTTTCAGGATAAGATCGCGGCAACCCATGCCCGAACGCCGTTGGATTACGGATTCAAAGGTCCCGGCTTTTACGGTTGCGGAAGCGGCTGCGATTACGGCTCTTGCGGAACCGACATGTGCGGTGTGAGCTCCGGTTGCAGCACGGGTTGCAGCACCGGTTACAGCACGAGTTCGAGTTACGGAACCGGCACGGTCAGCCGACCGATTTCGAGCGGTTCGCGGTCTTCTTCGTGCAACTGCGGTTCCAACGGAAACCACAATAATATGGAAACGGTCGAGCCTTCGTACATCGAAGGGGACGGCACGCCGGCGGAACCGATTACGACGACCTCCGCCCGCCGGCAGGTGCGGCAGCAGCCGACGCGGCTTTCGTACCCGACGCCGACACTAGGCAAGCAGACTTATCGGTAATCGTTAGGGCATCGGCGTCTTCGCCGCTCGGCTAAACGGATAATCAGACACGAAATCGACACGAGCCGCGACCTGCGGTCGCGGAGTGAGCGGCTCCTTCCCCTCTCCTGCGGCCTTGGATCACGGCTCGTGTTATTATTTTCCACAAAGTTGACAAACGGACAACGGTTTAATTATGAAAAACGGTTTATCTTTATGCGTCGGTTTTTTCCTTCTTTCCTATTGTTCAAGCATTGCCTTGGGGCAAGGCGCCGCCGCCGCTTCGGCCGCTTCCACATCACTTGCTCAAGTGTTGGCCGTTAAGCCGATTCAACCGGATGTCGATATCGAAACGCCGACGACGCCGGACGAATTGGAAAAATGTAAACTCCAGCATGGTGGGGAAGGTTATATTCTTCACGACGGCAACAATCGTCTTTTGCGGGTCTTCCTCACCCGGGGCGCCAAAAACATCAGTCAATACAGTTTTTACAAGAACGGGATCGAGGTCTTTCGGCAGTTTACCGATGTGAAAGACAGCAAGAAGCCGAACGAATTCCGTTGGATGAACAATGCCGGGAGCCGCTGGGGTATCGACGAGGACGGCGATCAAATCATCGACCGTTGGAAAATGATTTCGGCGGAAGAGGTCTCGGCCGAAGCCGTCGCCGCCCTGAGCCAAGGGGACGCGAAACGGTTTTTACGTTTGACGCCGAGCACCGAAGAGCTGGCCGCTCTCGGGCTGAGTAAAGAGGCGGAGACGAAGGTCGGGCAAAAAATCGCCCAAATGAAACAGGGATTTGAGGCGGCGGCCAAGAAAATCGCCCTGCCTCGCGATTCCAAATGGGTTCAATTCAGCGGCGGGCAGCCGGGAATCGTTCCGTTCGGACGCAACGCCGCGAAGACCGATTTGCTCGTTTATGAAAACTCCATCGTCCTCGTTCGCGTCGGCGAAGGGGAAAATTCGGCCCGACAGATCATTTTGGGAACGATCCTCAAGGTCGGGGACAACAATTGGCGATTGATCGGTCTGCCGCATTTGGACGATCCCGATTCGCAGTCGGTCTCGTTCGATTTCACGTTTTTCCCGCCGGGCAACATGAGCGAGCTCGTCGAATCGGGGAGCGTCGCGAACCAGGGTCCGGCTCCGACGGCCGATATGCTGGAGCTGATCAACAAAGTCCAGGAGTTGCAAAAGAACGTGCAAAGTGCTCCGGCGAACCAGCGGGCGGGCTTGCACGAGGAAATCCTGATTTTGACGCTGCAAATCGCCGAGGCAGCCGCGACGCCGGAAGAAAAGGACATTTGGATCCGGCAGGCGACCGACAATGCCCGCGGCGCCGTGCAAACGGGCGAGTATCCGGACGGCCCGAAGAAGCTGGAGACGCTTTACGGCAATGTGAAAAAGCTGGACACGCCCGAAACGGCGGCCTATGTCAAATACTGGCAGGTCATGTCGGATTATTATTCGCGGCTCTTGGCCGGGGAAGATCCGATCAGCGTTCACGCGAAATGGTCGGAAAACCTGACGAATTTCATTGAAGAGTTCCCGACGACGGAAAGTGCCGCCGAAGGGATGATGAAACTGGCCGAATACCACGAAATGATTTCCCAGGACAATGAAGCGTTGAAATGGTACCGCCGCGTCGAAAAGGATTTCGCGGAGGAACCGATCGGCAAGAAGGCGGCCGGAGCGGTGATGCGAATGGGCTCGCCCGGGAAGGCGGTCCCGTTCAGCGGGCAGGCGGCCAACGGCTCGACGATCGACATCGCCCAGTTCAAGGGGAACGTGGTCGTGCTCTATTTCTGGGATTCGTGGTCGGATTCCGAATCGAAAAACCTCAAATCGCTCGCCGAAAAGTTCGCCAAGGAACTCAAGGTCGTCGGCGTCAATCTCGACAAGGATGTCGAGAGAATGAACAAGTACCTGGCCGATAACCCGATGCCGTTCCCGCAGATACACGAACCGGGCGGCTTGGACGGTGCGGCGGCGATTTACTGGGGGATTCAAACCCCGCCGATGATCATCCTGTTCGACAAGGAAGGAAAGGTCGTCAAGCAAAACCTGACCTCGACCGCCGATCTGCTGAAAGCGCTCGACGCGAAGTAGCCCGTGTATCCGTCCGGGGATTGCGGCGGGGTACCGCCTTCATCCCCGGCTCTTTGTTATTGTCCCGCTTATCCCGGCAGGCATTTTTTGACGTAGGCCAAACTTTCCGTCGTCAGCCGCTCGACGCCGGGAGAGTAATCGAACGGCTCGACCGAGGCCCAGCCGTCGTACCCGATCTCGCACAAGGCTTGCATGATTGGTTCGAACGGGACCTTACCGAAACCAGGCCCTTGGCGGTTCGGATCGTTCATGTGAAAGTACGCTAAGTACTCGCGGTTGCTCCGGATCAGTTCCGGGATCGGGATCGATTCGCCGCTCATCGCCTTGACGTCCAGATGCAAGGCGATTTGTTTCGGGGCACCGATTTTTTTGATCAACTCGACCGCCGAGGCCGCCGTCGTCAAAAAGTCGGTTTCTTCCGTCGTCAACGGCTCGACCGCGATCATGATGCCGTTTCTTTCGAGCAAGGGGACAAGCTGTTCGAGAACCTCTTGGGCATAGCCCATCGCCTGCTCCAAGGTCACCTCAGGCAGGAGGTTGCGTTGGTTCGGTGAGCCGAGAACCATGAACTTCCCGCTGAAATCGGCGCAGAGACGGATCAGGTTGAGAAAATAATCGGCCGTTTTTTGGCGAACGACCGGATCGGGCGAAGTCAGGTAATAGCCGTCGGTTTTGGCGAGGAGCCAATGCAAGCCGGTGATCGCAATTCCGGCTTTTTCGGCTTCGCGGCGAATCTCGACCCGGCGGGCGGCCGAGATGTCCAACACGTCATTCGCGATCGTAAAGGGAGCGATTTCGACCCCTTCGTAACCGCTTTCGGCGAGAAATCGAAAGCAGCGGGGAAAGTCGAACCCGGCCGCCGTATTCCAACATTCGAACATTTCGTTGCACATCGCGAATTTCATTTTTCTTTCTCCTCAACGGATCGTTAAATAGCGAAAATCAACCGCCGATTATCCTATCACACATCTTCTCAAAAGTGTAGCCCTTGAAGTCGGGAAGTGCCTTACACGGGTGTCAAGTTAAGATAATAGCCTTCGTAAAATCCGTCATCCCCGCGCAGGCGGGGATCCAGAGATTACGGTTTCCCTCTGGACCCCCGCCTGCGCGGGGGGATTGAACCGTCGTTGCGACTTACCGGCTTAGCAGCTTCGAAACCAGTCGGAGTAAAAGGCCGGCACATCCGTCCGGCGGCTGACGCTGAGAATCACGGAAGGGAAAAGGGGAAAAACAAAAAAGGTGAACGAATTGTCCGATTGCCTGCGATCCCGCGATTACAGGATCGACGCAATGTGCTATATTGCAAAAACAAAAAGCCGGTCTTCATTATCGAAAACAAAAACGACCTATTCGTGTCAACGTCAAGTATAAACCCATGAACCGATATTTCAAGATTCGCGAGCGAGGCAGCACTTTTCGTCGGGAAACGCTGGCCGGGATCGTCACGTTTATGGCGATGTCGTACATTCTTTGCGTGCAACCGGCGATCATGTCGGGCGAGATGTTCGATGCGCCGACCGGGATGAGCGCCGCCGCCCTGATTACGACGACCTGCTGCGTCGCCGCCTTCGGCTCGCTCCTGATGGGCCTCTGGGCGAATTACCCGATCGGCCTCGCCCCCGGGATGGGCGAAAACCTCTTCGTCGTCCTGACCGTGATGCCCGCCTGTGCGGTCGCCCTGGGCCGGGAATCGGGCGAGGCCGACGTCTGGCAGCTCGCGCTCGGGGTCGTTTTCATTTCCGGGCTGCTGTTCGCGATTCTTTCGCTGCTCAACGTCCGCAAGTTGCTGGTCGATGCGATCAGCCCGAGTCTGCGCGGCGGAATCTCGGCCGGCATCGGCCTGTTTATCGCCTTGCTCGGTCTGCAACATGCCGGGATCGTGGTCGGCCGCGACAACCTTTACGTGCTCGGGCCCCTCACCTCGCCGGAAGCGATCGTGTTCCTGGTCGGACTGGTCGCGACCGCCTCGCTCTTCGCGCTCCGGTTTCGCGGGGCGCTGCTGTACGGCATCTTTTTTTCCGCATTGGCGGCCGCCGTGTTGGGGCAAATCCAATTGGTCCAGCCGTTCGGTTGGCCCGCCGATCCGATGCCGGTCGTTTTGAAAATGGACGCGGTCGGCGTTTTCCGGCATCTCGGAAATCTCTTTCCGTTGATCGTGATTCTCACGTTTATGGACGTGTTCGACACGCTCGGGACCGCGGTCGCCGTCGGCACCCGGGCCGGGCTGATTCACGACAAGGAGTTTCCGAACGTCGAGCGGGTTTTCCTGAGCGATGCGACGGCGACGGTCGTCGGTTCGCTCGGCGGGCACTCGACGGTCACCGCCTATGTCGAAAGCGCGGCCGGGGTCGAAAGCGGCGGCCGGACCGGTTTCGCCGCGATCGTGACCGGTTGCTGTTTTTTAGCGGCGATGTTCTTTTCTCCGCTGATCGCGATGCTCGGCGGCTACCAACCGATTACGGCGGCCGCCCTGGTCGTCGTCGGGGCGATGATGATGCAAAGCGCAAGCCAAATCGATTGGGACGATTACAGCGAGTCGATCCCCGCGTTTTTGCTGCTTATCGGCATCCCGTTTTCCTACAGCATCGCGAACGGGCTACTGGCCGGGCTGATCGTTTATCCGATCATCAAGCTCTTGTGCGGCAAAGGCCGAAACGTCGGCTGGGTCTTATACCTGCTTGCCGGTTTGCTGATTCTCTATATCATTTTCCTCGGCCGACAGTAAAGAAAGGCGGCAGCAGAAAAATAAAAGCCGGAAAGGAGCCGTACTCGGCGTATTGACGGCGTGTTGGTGTTCAATACCAACCGGCGTTCAATCTCAACACACCGTCAATGCGCTGCGTTCCTTTCCGGCTTTTGTTCTTGGACGTAGCTTCGGGCTGCTGTTTTACGGCATTCAACGCTCAACAACCGCTCACAGCCGCGATC
This sequence comes from Thermoguttaceae bacterium, assembly GCA_031549145.1. Classification (GTDB taxonomy): domain Bacteria; phylum Planctomycetota; class Planctomycetia; order Pirellulales; family Thermoguttaceae; genus JAVBSX01. The sequence continues at coordinate 32,637 of JAVBQI010000117.1, forward strand.
GCGGCGTCGTAATTCGGTTCCTGCGTGATTTCCGAGACGAGTTCCGTGTAAACGACCTTGCCCGTTTTGTCCAGGACGACGACCGCCCTCGCCAAAAGCCCCTTGAGCGGGCCGTCGATCATCAGCAGGCCGTAATTCTTCTCGAAACAATTGCAACGGAACGTCGAAACCGATTTGACGTTGGCGATTCCCTCGGCCGCACAAAACCGGGCGTGGGCGAACGGCAGGTCTTTCGAAACGCAGAGTACGACGGTGTCCGGCAATGCGGCGGCCTTTTCATTGAATTTTCGAACCGACATTGCGCAGACGGAGGTGTCGACGCTCGGGAAGACGTTGATCACGACCTTTTTCCCCTTCAGGTCTTCGACTTTCAATTCGGAAAGATCGGTTTGGACGAGCAGGAATTCGGGAGCCTGCGAACCGACCGCGGGCAGTTCGCCGTTGGTGTTAACCGGAGTGTTTTTGAATGTGATTGTCGACATGATGCCTCCTATGGGTTATTGGTTTTTAGAAAAAACTGTATCGGACAGCTGGGGACGCCGGCGTCTGCGCCGCTCGGCTAAACGGTTATATTCTCTTGATTTCGCGGTGCTACGTCTTGAAAATTCGGGAATCAACTCTTATGATCGGGTCAAGACTTTTCTTGAATTGCATTATTGACAGCTACATTATAGACGTTTTGAATCGAAGATTGGTCAAACCAAAAATTTTGTGAACGTCCCTCGTTTTACTTTCAACAACATGAGCACTTCCGATACCTCGACCGTTTCCGAATCGCTGCCCGCAAAGCTCCCTTACCAACGGTTGGCCTCGATCGACGCTTATCGCGGGCTGGTCATGTTCCTGATGCTCGCCGAGGTGCTCCGGTTCCGCAAGGTCGCCGAAGCGTTCGCCGGGTCGGAAGATTTTTGGGGAAACTTTTGGCGTTTCCTCGCCTATCAGCAGTCGCATGTCGATTGGACAGGCTGCTCATTGCACGATCTGATCCAACCGTCGTTTTCCTTTCTCGTCGGGGTCGCGTTGCCGTTTTCGATCGCCTCGCGGATCGCGAAAGGGCAGTCGCGTTTTCGAATGACCGCCCACGCGTTCGGCCGGGCGCTGATCTTGATTTTGCTCGGCGTGTTTCTCCGCTCGATCAACCATTCACAAACCTATTGGACCTTCGAAGATACGCTAACCCAAATCGGGCTCGGCTACGTTTTCCTGTTCCTGCTCGGATTCCGTTCCGTCAAAGTGCAGGTCGCGGCGTTGGTGCTGGTTCTCGTCGGATATTGGGCCGCGTTCGCCCTGTACCCGTTGCCGGGAGAAAATTTCGATTGGGTTGCGGCGGGAGTCTCGCCCGATTGGCAACACAACGCGAGCGGCTTCGCGGCTCATTGGAACAAGAATACCAACCCGGCCCGGGCCTTCGATCTCTGGTTCCTGAATCTCTTTTCGAGGGAATCGGAGTTCGTCCGCAACAACGGCGGTTACTCGACGCTCAGTTTTATCCCGACGCTCGGGGTCATGATCCTGGGGCTGCTCGCCGGGGGTGTGCTCCGTTCCCAACGGAAGGAACGGGCGAAAATCGGTGGGCTCATTCTGCTCGGAGCCCTTTGCCTCGGTTTGGGCTGGGCGGCCGGTTATTTCGGAATTTGTCCTGTCGTCAAAAAAATCTGGACGCCGTCCTGGGCCTTATTCAGCGGCGGTTGGTGTTTCCTGATTTTGGCGGGAATGCACCTGCTCTTCGACTTGACCCGGCTGAGAATACTTGCCTTCCCCCTGATCGTGATCGGAGCGAATTCGATCGTCGCCTACTGTTTGGCGGGGTTGAAAATCAACCCCTTTTTCGGGACGAGCCTGGTCGTTCATTTCGGGGCCGGCTCTTTCAATATTTTCGGGGAAGCCTACGAGCCGCTGTTTCTCGGAGCCTGCATTTTATTGATCGATTGGTTGATCCTGTTTTGGATGTACCGCAACAAAATTTTCGTCCGGATATGAAAGAAGGCTGTAGGCTATAGACCGTAGGCTGTAGGGCTCGTTTTCCAACCATTCCCTACAGTCTACAGCCTATTGGTCTACAGTCTAAAGCCTACTCCCCTCTTACACGAAAGGTCCGTATTATGAAAAAACGAGCATTTTTGGCGTTTTGCGCAATCCTGTTGGCATTTCTCTGCTGTTCGCCGAGCCTCTCGGCGCAGCAGTGGTACAAAGGTAACCTGCACATGCATTCCCTTTGGTCGGACGGCAACGTGTTCCCCGAACAGGCGATCGATTGGTATAAGGACCACGGTTATGATTTCGTCTCTTTGACCGATCATACCGTGATGCAGGACAAGCAAGACAACTGGAAGGAAATTGGAAACGGCAAGCTGACCAAGGAGCTTTTCGAGCGTTATCTCGAACGTTACGGTAAAGACTGGATCGAAACGAAGCAGGAGGGCGAAAAAACGCTGGTCCGATTGAAAACATTCGGCGAGTTCATTGAAAAGACGAGTCTGCCCGACAAGTTTCTGGTGATTCCCGGACATGAGCAGAACGTAACGATTGAAGGCCGCGCCGTTCATAATTGCGTGATCAACGTCGTCGATTCCCAACCGTTTCAACGCGGCAAAACGCCGGCCGAAAGCATCCGCAAGAACGTCGATGCCTTGACGCAATACAGCGGGGCGACCGGCCGGGAGACGCTTTTTATTTCGAACCACAACTGTTGGGTTTATTTCGATATCTATCCGCAGGACTTGATCGACGTGCCCGAGGTCCGGTTTTTTGAGTTGCTCAACTGCCCGCCGGTTTATCAACATCACCCGGCGTTTTGGTCGGCGGAAAAATTCTGGGACATCGTCAATTCCTTCCGCATCGAAGACGGCTGGTTGCCGCTTTACGGAATTACGGAGGATGATACGCACAATTACCTGCAAACCGGCCCGAAAACCAAGGACCTGGGAAATTATTGCATCATGGTCCGCGCCGAAAGCCTGAAAACGGAAAACCTCTTGCGGGCGATGTACCAAGGGGATTTTTATTCGTCGAGCGGGGTTGTTCTTGAGGAACTGAAATTCGACAAGTCGAGTAAAACACTGTCCGTCAAGGTCAAGGCGGAGCCGGGCGTCAAGTACACGATCCGATTCAACGGCACGAAAAGGGGATTCGACCGTTCGTGCACGACGGTCGACGATCCGGCGGGCGAAAAAAAGCAGGCAAGGACGATCCCGGTTTATTCGGATGCGATTGGCGCGGTCCTCGCCCAACACGAAGGGACGGAAGCGGCCTACACATTGGCCGAGGACGACCTGTACGTCCGCGCGACGGTTGTTTCCGAGAAGGAATCGAATTACGACGATCCGAAGGGTTACATGCCGAAACAGGAATCCGCCTGGTCGCAGCCGTATTTCGTTTCGGCCCAATAAATACTAGCCCCAAGCGTGAGCGCGGGGTGATACGTTCACGCTCAATTTTATCACCCCGCGCTAACGCTTGGGGTTAGTATATGTCGTCAAATCTTTTCTCGCGAGCGGCGTCCGGGCGAAGCGGCTCTTGAATTCGTCGGGGGACATCGCTTCGATCTCTTCCCGGCAAAGGGCCCCCTCGCCGGGAGAGGCGGCCGCATCTGTTCGGTTGCGGGGACAAACGGCTTGACAGATTTCGCAGCCGAAATAACGGTCCCCCTGTTGTTCCCGGATCGATTCCGGAATCTTCCCCTTGTGCTCGATCGTCCAGTAGTTCAAGCACTTTCGCGCATCGAGTTCGTAGGGCCGTTCGAGTGCTCCCGTCGGACATGCGTCGAGACAAGCCCGGCAATCCCCGCAAATGTCTTTCGGTTCGGATTCGGTGTATTCCAACGTCGCGGTCGTCAACAGGCCGGCGAGAAAAAAACGGCTCCCCCGAACCGAATCAATCAGCATCGTGTTTTTCCCGAACTGCCCGAGCCCGGCTGCGGCCGCATACTGCCGTTCCAAAAGCGGGGCCGTATCGACCACGCCCCGGCATCGCTCGTTCGGGAGCAACGTCCGATGCAACACGGCCAATTGCCGGAGCCGCTCGCGAATCCAATCGTGATAATCGATCCCGCAAGCATAAGACGCGACGCGAAGGACGTCCTTTCCCGCTTCGCAATCTCGGGCCGCAAAAAATTGCCGCCGCAATTCCGGCTCGGATTCCAAAACCGTCCGATAGGAAACGCCGAGCATGAGAAGGCTTCGAACGCCGGGCAAAATGTGATTCGGGTCGGATCGGGCCGCGACATTCTTGGCGAGATAACCCATGCCCGCGTACTTTCCGGCCGCGATCCAAGCCGCGAAATGCTCGAACGTCCACGGCGGTTCGGCCTTTGCCGCACCGACCGACTCGAACCCGAGCCGCAGGGCTTCTTTGCGAAGTCGATCGGTGAGCATAGTGGGAAGTGGGAAGTGAGAAGGACGCGAGTTCGAACCGATCAATCACTCCGACTTTTTTTGAGTTGCAAAAGTCGCTCCAGTTCTTGCAAGGCTCGTTCCGGTTCGACATTCGAGCGCTCCAAGGTCCGCTGTCGGATCGTCCCAAAGCCGGGCCGGCCAGGCGAGGAATCAATCGCCGGGCCAGAAAATTCGCCGACCTGAAAACAGCGATCATCGACCGGAACAAGGCGATCCGGGTTGCGAAACCGGGCAATCGTCAATTGGCCTAATTCTTGCTTATCCCCGTTCGAAGCGAGAGCGAAAACCTTGCCGTTCGGCGTGATTTCGACAACCCCCTCTTCGGGAATCCGGATCGGCGGTTGAACCGTTCGAGCGATATGACCGGCAATCAGCGCCAAATTCCCGTCGCCGTCGCATTCGAACGTCCCGCAACGGGTATAGAGAATCGACCCGTCGTTCGGATCAATCACGCGAAAAAAGCCGTCCCCTTCAATCGCGAGGTCGAGCTCGCGGCCCGAATCAACCGGCGGGCCGGGCCGTAGGTCGATCTTGATTCCGGACTGAACGGTTCCCGTCTTGCGGTTGACCGCGAAATCGCACTTCCGCTGTTTGTAGCCGGGCAGATCGCGGTTTCGCAGATTTTCGATCGTCGTTTGAATTTGACGGTCGATCGGGTCGATCGGAGAAGCATCGACCGGAACGCGATTTTCGGGCAACACGATTTTCGGCGGTTCGACAAGCAAGGGACCCGCTCGATCGACCTGTCGGAGAAACCGTTGGAAATCCGGATTCCGAAGCGCCTGTTCCAATTCCTTTTCCTGCTCTTCGGAAATCGTCGGCAACCGCGGCTCGGCCGCCATCGCGGGCAGGCACATAACCGTCGTCAACAAAATAATGATTTTCAAGTAACGAAGCATCGGTCGGCAATTGGAAGTTAAATTTTCTGCAAAAGTCGTTACTGAGTTCCAGATTAAAAATGATCTACAATTCCGTCATCCCCGCGCAGGTGGGGATCCAGAGATTACGGCTTCCCTCTGGACCCCCGCCTGCGCGGGGGTGACGATGTCATTCCAAAATCAGGAGCAAATTTTTTTCTGGAACTCAGTAACAGATTCCGTGCGACCGGCGATTCTACTCTTTCCCGGAAAGGAAATCAACGGAAAACGAAGGGCGTTTGGCAGATGTAGGCAATGCCGGACTTGCGATCCCAGGGGCTGTCGTTTAAACTTTCGCGTGTCCGTAACCGATCTTCAGAGAACAAAAATGCTAAAAAACAAATTTTTTCCGATTGGAATTTGCCTTCTCTTTTTTCCGTCTCTTCTCTTCGGAGAAGATCGGATCACGATTCGAACAGACGGCGGCCCCAAAACGCTGCGAGGGACGGTGCTCCGCTGCGAAGGCCGCGAAGGGCTGGTTTTCAAGGCCCAGTCCGGCTCGCAGGAGGTCTTCGGGATCGACCGGTTGCTTGATGTCGAGCCGGAGTCGACCGAAACCTCGCTTGCCGCCGAAAACGACGAGCGGAAGGGGAATTTCGATTCGGCGTTGCTCTTGTATCACAAAGCGAGGGAAAACGAGCAACGGCCCTGGGTCCGACAATACTTGACGGCCCGACGGGTCCGCGCTTTCAACGCCGACGGCCGTTTGGCCGAAGCGTTCCAGGAATTTTATCTCCTTGCCCGCAGCGATCCGTATTCCGTCTTTTCGGATTGCATCCCCTTGGTTTGGTTTTCGCCCGACTCGTTTGCCGCGCTCGGCGGTGCGGCGAGCGAGCAGGCGGCCTTACAATGGGTCGGAGCCGAGGCCGAGAATCCGGCCGCGTCGCTCCTCGCGGCTTCCGTCCTGCTCTCGTCTTCGCGGCGGGAAAGCCGGAACCTGGCCCTCGAACGACTGAAATCGCTGACGTTTCTCGATGCGACGGATCAAGGACGCAACGCGAAGCCGACCAACGAAACGATCTTGCGGTCCCAATGGGCTCGATTGGCCGTCGCCCAACTTTGGCGGACGAAAATTCCGATGCTCAAAAACGAAAAGGAATGGGAGACGTGGGAGCCGCTCATCGAGAATCTGCTCCCCTCGTTCCGGGCCGGTCCCTATTATTTGCTCGGAGAAGCCTGTGCCAAAACGCGGAACGACGAAAAGGCGATTTTAGCATTGATGCGAATTCCGATTCATTTTCCGGAAGAGCGAACCCTCACCGCGAAAGCGCTCGCCGAAGCGGCCGTGCTTTTGCGCAAACTCGGTCGCGACGAGGAGGCCGCGAATTTGGAACGGAGAACAAAAGAGCCGAAGGCGGAAGCCGGCCAATATTGAGTTCCAGATTAAAAATGATCTGACATTCCGTCATCCCCGCGCAGGCGGGGATCCAGAGATTACGGTTTCCCTCTGGACCCCCGCCTGCGCGGGGGTGACGGTTCCATTTCAAAATAAAAGAGGCAAATTTTTTCTGAGAGTCCGTAATTCCGTCAAAAAATCCGACGGGGCTTTGCAATGCGACGGAGGCATTTCGCGACGACACGGCGGGTGGTATGATAGTCGCACGGTTTTTCGCGAACGCCGCCGCACACCCGAACAATCTCTTCCCACTTCCCACTTCCCACTTCCCCGTGCTTGTCAAACTGAAAACCTTTTCGCTTTTGGGAATCGACGCCGTGCCGGTCGATGTCGAGGTCGACGTCGCCCGGGTCGGGCTCCCCAAAACCATTCTCGTCGGCCTGCCGGAAGCCGCCGTCCGGGAAAGCACGCATCGGGTTTCGCGGGCGATTGAAAATTCCGGCTTTCGCAACCCGACACATCGGGTCGTGATCAACCTCGCCCCGGCCGATCTGCCGAAAAACGCGGCCTCGTTCGATCTGCCGATTTCGATCGGTATGTTGTGCGGGAGCGACCAGCTGTCGACCGAAATCGTTCGGGAATACGCCGTCGTCGGCGAACTCGCGCTCGACGGTTCGACCCGGGCGGCGAAAGGTGCTCTCTCGATCGCCCTCGCCGCCGCCAAAGAGCGGGAGCTGCGCGGTATCCTGCTCCCGGCCGAAAACGCCGCCGAAGCCGCCGTCGTCGAAGGGCTCGAAGTGATCCCGGTCTCCTCGCTTTCCGAAGCGGTCGGCTTCCTTTCCGGAGAACTGGAAATCGAACCAGTCCCCTCGCTCAGTGCGGAGCAGTTCGAGCAATTGTCGGAATACGACGTCGATTACGCCGATGTCCGCGGCCAGGAATCGGCGAAACGGGCGATGTGCGTCGCCGCTTCCGGCGGGCACAACGTCCTGATGATCGGCCCGCCGGGAACCGGAAAAACGATGCTCGCGAAACGGTTCCGGACCGTTCTCCCGAAGCTCTCCCTCGCCGAATCGCTCGAAACCTCGCGCGTGTTCAGCGTTCTCGGATACATCAATAACGATACGCCGCTCTGCGCGACCCGGCCGTTTCGGGAACCGCATCACACGATCAGCGAAGCCGGTTTGGTCGGCGGCGGTTCCCCCCCGGCCCCGGGGGAAATTTCCCTCGCCCATAACGGCGTGCTCTTTCTCGACGAATTGCCGGAATTCAACCGCCGGACGCTCGAAGTGCTCCGACAACCGCTCGAAGACGGCCGGGTTACGATTTCCCGGGCGACGCAATCGAGCACGTTCCCGGCCAATTTTATTCTGATTGCCGCCCTCAACCCCTGCCCTTGCGGGTACCGAAACGACCCGCGACGGACGTGCATTTGCAACCCGTTCCAGATCGAACGGTACATGTCGCGGATCAGCGGCCCGTTGTTGGACCGGATCGACATTCATATCGAGGTCCCGCCGGTCGATTACCACGAACTCTCTTCCAAGGCTTCGGGGACCAGCAGCACGGCGATCCGCGATCAGGTTCTCGCGACACGGCGGATTCAAGCCGAGCGGTTCAAGAAAACGAAAACCAAGTGCAACGCGGAGATGTCGCATCGTCAAATCATCGCCCATTGCCCGATCGACGAGCTGGGGCACCAGATTTTGAAAACGGCTATGGACGATTTCGGCCTTTCGGCCCGAGCACACGACAAGATTCTGCGAATCGCCCGGACGATCGCCGATCTCGAGGCGGCCGAGCAGATCTCCCCGGCCCATTTGTACGAGGCGATCACGTACCGAACGCTCGACCGCAAGCTCTGGACATGAGGCAGGGCCCGATCGCGCAACCTTGACAAAACGCCGGGAATAGGCACAATAATTGTTGAGATTAAGCGTCTTGCGCTGTTTTATTATCCTTTCCAACGCCATTTGAATTATGCCTTACGATTCCATCGTTTTAGTGAAACAGGTTCCGGATACCGCCAACATTACGACCGATGCCATGAAAGAGGACGGCACGGTCAATCGGGCCGCCCTGCCGGCGATCTTCAACCCGGAAGACCTCCATGCTCTTGAGTCGGCCCTCGAAATCAAGCAGCGGTACGGCGGGACCGTCACGGTAATCAGCATGGGTCCGCCGAAAGCGGCCGAAGTGCTTCGCGATTGCCTGTTCCGGGGCGCCGACCGGGCGATTTTGATCACCGATCGTCGGGCGGCGGCAAGCGACACCCTCGCGACGAGCTACATTCTGTCCCAGGCGGTCAAAACGGTGGGCAAATATGATTTCGTCCTTTGCGGTCGGCAGGCGATCGACGGCGACACGGCTCAAACCGGGCCGCAATGCGCGGAAAAGCTCGAAATCCCCCAGATCACCTATTTGGAGGAAATCGTTGAAATCAAGGACAAGACCGCGACGCTCAAACGCAACATCGGCAACGGCTGGGAAATCGTCCGCGTCAAGCTGCCGGTTTTGGCGACCGTGATCGAAACGGCGAACACGCCCCGGCCGTGGGCGGCGAAAAAATTGATGAAGCACAAAAAGAAACAGGTCGAATCCGAGCTCGCCCAGCAGGTTCGTGCCGAGATGAGCGCCGCCGGCAAAGCGGACGAGGAAAAAATCGCCGCCGAAACTGCTGTTCGCACCGCCGCGTTGAAGCAGAAGGGGGAGCTTTTGGAACAATGGAACCTCGACGACATCGGGGCGGACCTGAGTCGTTGCGGCGTCGCCGGTTCGCCGACGAAGGTGTTCCGGATTCAGTCGATCATTCTTAAAAAAGAAGGGCACACCGAAATCCCGCCAACCCGGGAAGGGATGCACCAACTGATTCACGAACTCGTTTCGGACAAAACGTTGGGGTAAGATAAAAAAGAGCCGCAAGTTACGTCGGAGTACCGACTACACATGCGGCTCTTTTTTTAGCGGACCTTTTGTCCGACGTATTGCTTCCATTTCCCGACGGAGCGGCGGAGGTGCTCTTGCGTGTCGCCCGGAATGCCGTAACACTGGAGCCCGATCGGCCCCCGGTAGTTCAGTTCGACAAGTGTCGCGAACAGCGGGGCGAGATCGCAATCGCCGGAATCGAGCGGCTGGAGCCAATTGCCCGTTTTCGCGGCGATCCGTTCGTGCGTGTCGCTCCCGTTGATGGTGATCGCCTTCAGATCGGGAAAGGCTTCTTTCAAAACGGCGGGGATGTTTTTTTCGTCGTCGACCGCGAGAAAATGACAGAGATTGAACATCACGCCGACGCGGCCGCGCGAAAAGCGTCGGGCGACGCGAAGAGCGTCGGACGTTTTCTCCAGCCAACTGCCGCGATGCGGGTATAAAACGACCTGCACGTCGTTCGGTTCGCAAAGGGGGAGAATCTCGCCGAGGACCGCGACCGCCTTCTCGTCGAGCGCGGCGTCCGAAGGAGCCCCACCGCCGATCAACAGGGCCAGTTGCGTACCCATTCCTTGGAGCAGCGGCAGTTTTTCGCCGAGCCGCGGGTCGAACGCCGGTGCTGCTCCGAGATCGACGTTCAAATAGACCTGTTGCAGCACGATCTTCTTTTCCTTGCAGGAGGCGATCCGCTCTTCGAGCCGATCGAGCCAAAGGTGTCCGAGCCCGTCGAATCCGAGTTCGGAGAGCATTTCGGCCTGTTCGGTGATCGTTCGTTTCTTCTCATCCGCGGTATCCATACAAAGGGCGAACAGCGAATAAGGCGAAACCGTGGGCGTTTGCTCCTGCGAGAAAGCGACCTTGACGAACAACGCCAACACGATCGACAAAAGAATAGGACAACGATTCGAGAAGGCACGGTTTGACATCGGTTGTTCAAACGAAAAAACAACGAAGAAAAAGAAACAATGTTCGCCGTGCCGAAAAGAAGATTCGAAACGCAGCGAAAAAATGGCCGTCCTTGGCCAGCTTTCGCTGTGCGTTCCATCTGGGAAAGTAGCGTATCAAAAAAACAAACTCAAGTCAATCGTTTAGAAAAAAATTTTTTGAAAATTGATTCGAACGGTTTCCGGAGGGTATAATCATGGGTGTGAAAATTTGATTCGGCGCGACTGGTTTTTGTCGTTTGCAAGTATTCGTCATTTCGACAGAAGCGCAAGGAGAAATCTCGGCTGTGTTTTCTATTTCAGCACGGTTAAAATTGAGTACACAACCGAGATTTCTCGCTTCGCTCGAAATGACGAGAGAGGACTCGAAATGATAAGAAAAATGAAAAAGCAAACTTGGATTCTTGTGGGGTTCGGTTTCCTTCTTTGTTTTGTCCCGATGCTTCAGGGACAGACCGCGACGCGGGAGTCGCAGGGGAACGAAGCGACGGTCCGTCCTTACGACCCGTTGTTGGACGGGCCGAAGCGAGGGCGGAAAGAACGTTGGCCTATCCTCGCCGCCGCGAAAACCATGGTCGAGGACGTTCTTCGACCGCAAGGGACTCTCAAGAACGAACGGGTCCTTTCCGCGATGATGCGGATTCCCCGCGAAAAATTCGTCCCGCCCGTGCATCGATCGATGTCGTACGAAGACACCGCCCTGCCGATCGGCAATGCTCAGACGATTTCCCCGCCTTACATCGTCGCCTATATGACCGAAATGCTCGATCCCCAGCCGACGGACACGGTTTTGGAAATCGGGACCGGCAGCGGTTACCAGGCTGCCGTCCTGAGCCTTTTGGTCCAGGACGTCTACTCGATCGAAATCGTCGAACCGCTCGGCAAGCGCGCGTCCAAGACGCTGAAAAAACTCGGCTTTAAGAACGTGCATACCTGGATCGGCGATGGTTATCAAGGTTGGCCCGAGGCGGCTCCGTTCGATAAGATCATCGTAACCTGCTCCCCCGAATCGGTGCCGCAGCCGCTGATCGACCAGCTCAAGGAGGGGGGCCGGATGATCGTTCCGGTCGGCGAGCGTTACCAACAGACGTTCTACCTTTTTAAGAAAATGGACGGCAAATTGGAAAAGGAAAGGCTCTCTCCGGCGCTGTTCGTGCCGATGACCGGAGAAGCGGAAGAGCAACGGGCCGTTCGGCCGGACCCGGAAAACCCGGAGATCATCGGCGGGGATTTTGAAGAAACCTCCGAAACCGGACTGCCTCTCGGTTGGCACTATTCGAGAAATGCGACGATCCGCGAAGAGAGCGATGCTCCGAGCGGAAAAAAATACGTCCGGTTCGAGATCAAGCCGGATTCGAAGGCCGCCGTTTCGGACAACCGGGGTGCGTTCGAGGGCGGGGGTTTTTCCGCAACTCCGGATTCCGGGACCGGAAAAAAGATCGACGCCGATTCCTCGAACCTTCGGGCGGCGCAATTGATCCAAGGTTTTGCCGTTGACGGTAAGAACGTCACCCATTTGAAGATCACGGCCGAGATTCGGGGCGAAAGCATCGCGCGGATGTATTCCCACCAAAGGGGGCCGAGCGGCACGATCGTTTTGATTTTTTATGACGAGGACCGCGAAACGCTCCAACAGAACGAGCTGGCCCAGGCGTGGGGGACGTTCGATTGGCATTCGTTCTCGACGGAAATCACGGTTCCCAAGGCCGCCCGGGAAGCGATTCTTTTTATCGGCCTTTTTCAAATGACCGGACAATTGGATATGGACGCCGTTTTCGTGCAACGCGCGGGAAAATGATTTCCGTAAGATCGTGTCTTCAAGACACTTTTCTCAGATTTCCGATTCCGCGGCGCCGGCGCAGCTGGCCAAACGATCGTGATAAACGACGATCATGTCCTTTTTGTGAAGAAGGCCGAGGATTTTGCGGGGATGCAACGGGTCGACCACCGGAATTTCGTTGACCCCGAAGCGAACCGAGCGTCGCAAAGCCGTTTCGAGATCGTCCCCGGGGGTCAGGGACAAACCTTGGAAATGCGCGAGATCGCCGGCGAACAGCCGTTTGCCCGGACCATGACTTTGAAAAACCGAACGGACGTCCCCGGCCGGGAGAAGGCCGATCAAGAGCCCTTCGGAATCGACGACGGGAAAAACCGAAACCGAACCGCTCGCGACCTGTCGCATCATTTCGGAAAGGCCCGTCCCGGAGGTGATTCTCGGGAAGTCGCCCCCTTTTTGATAAACCTCTTCGACGGAAATTCCTCTCAAAAGATCGACCGAAAAATCCCCCAAATGAACCGGCGAGTCTTCGAAGCTCGGAATCTGCTCCCGGAAAAGCGTCGTTCTCGGAGAAAGAATCGCGATTTGCATCAAGCCCAGTCCCAGGAGCGGAATCATCAATTCGTAAGAACCGATCATATCGCAAACGAGAATCGTCGCCGTCAAGGGAACTTTGCCGATTCCAGCGAAAAATGCCCCCATACCGAGGAGAACGTACAATTCGAGATCAGGGGCGAGTTCGGGGATGCCCAACATGCCGCAAAGCTTCTGTCCTAAAAGCGCGAAGATTCCCCCGAACAGCCCGCCGATCAGGAGCGATGGTCCCAGGAGTCCCCCGCATCCTCCCGAGGTCAGCGTCAATGCGGTCGCGAGCATTTTGCCGATCAGCAAGGCGACCAGCAATCCGAGAGGAAAGAGGCCGTTGGCGACGGCCTGATAGTATTCGTATCCTCCCCCGCGACACTGCGGGAGAAAAAGGGCGATGCAACCGAGCAGGAGTCCTCCGAGGGCGGGTTTGAGGAAATCGGGCAAGAGCATTCGGGCGAAAAAGCGGTTGCGGAAGATCTGTTGCATATGAACGAAGATCAGACCGAGCAGCGCACAGCAAACGGCGAAGAGCAAAAGCCAAGGGATATCGAAGATCGGGTGATAGGAAAACGGTTGCGTGAGGACGATTTTTCGGGAAAGATCGCAAAAAAAACCGAGTGTCGAATAACCGACAAGCGAAGCAATGAGACAAGGGAGCAGGACGGAGTACTCGATTGCCGTACTGCAAAACAGGACTTCGGCCGCGAAGATCGCTCCGCCGAACGGAGTTTGAAAGATCGCCCCGATTCCCCCGGCAACCCCGGCGAGGAGAAGGATGCGGCGTTCCCGGGCGTCGAGCTTCCAAATCCGATTCAACAGCGTACCGGCGCTCGCTCCGAGCAACGACATCGGCCCTTCCCAACCGGCGGAACCGCCGGTGCCGATCGTCGCGAGACTGGCCAAGCCCTTGACCGGGGCGTTCCGCAATCGCATCATGCCGCTTCGATAATGATACGTTTTAATCAGGGAGTCGGTTCCCTCGGTTTCCCCTTCGGGAGCGAAAGCATAGATCAACAGTCCGCAAATCAGGCCGCCCAAGGCGGGCACCAGGAGCGTGATCGCCCAATACCGCGGAAAGGCGAAGACGCCGCCGAAAACGGAATCGGTTCGCGTTTCCGCCGAGAGAAAAGGGTTGTCCCGGTTTTCGTCTGTTTTCGGAACCGACGGCTGTGTTCCTCCTTGCGAACGGGGCGGAGAGATTTCGTCCGGCTGCAACCAACGGATTCCGGCGGAGGCGTACACTTGCGTCACCCCTTCGCCGACGAACGACATCGCCTTGAGGTAGAGCACACCGGCGAGGCCGGCGCCGAGCCCGACCAGGACGCAGCAAACCATCAGCCGTCCGGTCGAGCCGAGATCGAATTTTTCCCGGAATTTCGCGAAAATGTTCGTTAGCACGGAGAAAAAACCAAATAGGATTCGCGGAATGCCGAATCAAACGCGGAGTACCAAAGCAAACGCGGAGTACCGGCTAAATGATGTTGTCGTTTACTCTTCCGCTTTCTTTTCCAACATTTGAAGGACGGGCCAGATTCCGAGCGAAGCGGAACAGTCCCTGGTACAATTACCGCAGCCGGTGCAAAGGATGAGGCCGAACTTCCCGGGATAAATGCAGAACTTGTGTTGGACGCGGTTGCGCTGCCGTTGGGCTTGATTCGAACGGGGATTGTGTCCCGAAGCATGGTGCGTGAAAAGGGCGAATTGGCAGGTGTCCCAATTTTTGACCCGTCGGCCTTGCTTCATTCCCCCTTCGTCGACGATGTCGAAACAATGACAGGTCGGACAAATGTACGTGCACGCCCCGCAGCCGACGCAGCGCAAACTCGTTTCGGCGTAAAGCGGGTCGTCGAAATGTTCGGCAAGGTACTTTTCCACTTTCTTAACGTCGAACTTTTTTTCCGGCGGAGCGGCCGTTTGGCCGGTTTGGGTCGATTCGGTCGTCTTGCCCTCGAATAATTTTTTTCCTTTTTCGGTCACGATCCGGACTTCGAAAGAACCGTCCCCCAAATCGAGCAGGACCGCGTCGGCCCCTTCGGTTGAAGCGGGAGAAAGGCCGACGGAAGTACAAAAGCAATTGGCATCGGCCGATCGGCAGGCGAGAGAAACGACGGTCGTCTGCTCGCGACGCTCCTGGTAAAAACGGTCTTGAAAATCCCAGGCGAACACCTTATCGAGAATCGGCAAGGAGGCGGCGTCGCAAGGCCGGGCCCCGAACACGACCTGTTCCGAGGAAAAAGCGGGAGCATCGGTCAATTCGATCTCTTTTCCGGTTCGGCCGTATTTGTACAGCACCTCATGTTTCGGAAAAAAGAATTCCTTGACCGAGTTCGTCGGCATGATCGTCGGATCGAGCACCAGGGTGTCCGGCTCGGAGAGCAGACGGAAAAAGAACCGCCCGCTCGGTCCGGCGACCGGGCCGCCGACGAGGGTTTTCTTGGCGAGCAACGAGCGGACAAGTTCGATAAGTTGCGCTTTCGTAATGATTTGGCTCATGTCAACGAATCGTCAACCGCAGCGAATCCCGGTTAGCCGGAACGCCGGTTCAACGATAAAAAAGGGGGGATAAAGGAGGGGTGATTTGTAACGGGGCGATTGACGAGATTAGTCAATCGCACATAATTCATGAAATAACCTTCGTCACCCCCGCGCAGGCGGGGGTCCAGAGGGAAACCGTAATCTCTGGATCCCCGCCTACGCGGGGATGACGGAAATAAATTTTCTTTCTCGAAGGGCAATTGCAACTTTGCAACAGGTCGCTGGACTCGTTTTCCAACCGTTCCCTACAGCCTTTATTGCTTCGGGACGGAAAAACCTTTGAGAAACCAGCCGGTTTCTTCCGTAACGCCGAACAGGGCGGCGGTTCCGAAATGGTCTTTGATCGTCTCGAATTCCGGCATTTTGCTGCCGTCGATTTTCGCGGGCCGCTCGCCGGGGAGCAGATCGGGCGGAGTCAGGATCCGGTTGAGAACCTGTCCGAGCACCGATTTCGATTGGGGCATTTTTCCCTGCCGGAGCAATTCGTAGGTCGGGCGAATCACGTCCGCCGTTTTGGAGAACGATTGCAGGAACCGCGGTTGGTTGCCGATTTCCGAAAGAGCGAAAATTTCCCGGACCTTGAGAAATTCGGGATTGTCTTCGAACGAACCGGTCGGCGAACCGGAAGCACTTAGGATTTCTTCCAGATACTCGACGTTGTTGGTGAGAAGCAAATGACCGTGCCCGATCGCGACGCCCCCGCGCGGGAAAAACGGCTCGACTTCCTTTTCCGCCCCGAGCCGGTCGGCGGCCTGGTTCGCGGGAGTCGCTTTGTTCGGCACCAGCGAGGGAACGCCGGGCCCGATTTTGATGTCGATACGCTGCACCTCTTCGAAGGGTTTGGATTGCCAAAAGGTAAACCCTTGGAATTCGCGTTGCTCGAAATCGGGGTCCCCTTCGAGAATGGTCGCGAGGGCTTTATGCATTTCCTCGACCTTGCCGTCCCGAATGGGAATCGCGACGAACAGGTTTTCGCTTTCCGTGGTGATCGGCAGCCGATAGCGCGAGGTCATAATGATTCCGGTCCCCAAATAGCGGACGAATTCCTCACGCAAATCGATCTGTTTTCCGTAAGGGTCCTCTTTCATAGAACGGACGACATCTTCCCAGGCTCCTTTTTCCCCTTGCATGACGATCGCGTCGAAGAGAGGGCCGAAATGATCGAAGGCGGCGAGGGGATCGAAGTTGAGGCACGTTCCGGCGGCGACGTCTCCGGGCACCCATTTCGGGACGGAGAAATCGGTCGTGTTGGGGAAAACGAACATTTGCATCGCTTCGCGGTGCGGCTTCGGAGCGTAAATAAACATCCGGTGTACGACGTCGAGTTCGCCCGATTTGAGCGCGACCGTCCCACCGATTCCGAGCAGCGCATCAAGCCCGGCTTCGGAAAGGACCGTAAAGATCGAGGTCCGGGCTCGCAATTTTTCCGGCAGGTTGATGATCGAGCGAACGGCTTCCCCGTATTGCAGCGGTTGAATAAACCAACGGACCATCGGCTCGGCGTCTCCGGACTGGCGATCGGCCTCGCAGCGGCGCATCACGGCCTGATATCCCGGTTCTTCGGACAAAGGGGCGTCTTTTTCCCCTTTGATACGTTTCGCAATCAATTCGACGAGATAAATCTGGTCCGCGACGATCAGGTAGTCTCCGCTCCGGAGGTATACCGCCCGCCGTTCCGTCGGATCGTCCTCCAGTTCCGGGAATTTGTAGACGGTCGCGTTTTCGCCGATGATCGAAATCGAAGATTTTGTAATCTTTCGTTCGGCGAAAATCGCGTCGAGTTTCGCGGCCAGGGATTTGGCTTCATTCTCTTTTCCCGCGATATTCATAACGAGGACGAATCCGGGAACCTGGCCGACCGGGGCGACCAACCCGCCCGCGATTTCCCCGGAGGGGACCGTGCGGATGTCGTCCAAGGTCAAGCCGAAACGAACCGAAACCTGCGAGCTGATCTGTTTTCGCAAATCGACCGCGAATTCCCTCATGTCGGGACGTTGCATCAGTTGCCCGAAAGCCGTTTCGCTCCAAAGCTCGGCAAATTGCCTGGCATCGGTGATCGAAAAATAACCCTTCGTCGAATCGGGAAAGACTTTATCGATTTCCAATCCGAACGACAGGGGTGTCAACCCCCCCAACAGACAACAAATCAAGAGTGATCGAATGTGAAAAAGAAACGTTTTTTTCATTATTGGCCCATTAGTAAAAACCACTTTGTATCTCCTCGGACTCTCCGCAATATGTGTTGGCAATAACCTTATGATTTCAAGACGATTTCATACAATCGTACGAAACCCTATTATCGCATCCTCCGTTATTATCGACAAGAAGGTTCTTTTAAAAAAGTAATTTTTGGAAAATTGAAAGACTTCCGTTGTGTAACCGGCGTCTTCGCCGCTCGGCTATACAACAATTATGCTCAAACCGGTTTAGAATTCCTGTCTTCAACACGGCAGCGGCCCAACGAGGCCGCGGTTTGACAGAGGGCGAAGCCTACTGCCCATACCGGCTACGGTATATCGTTCGATATTCAATTTCGGCGGTTACCGTTTGCTCTTGCGGGAATTTGGCAAATTCTTTACTATTCCGGCCCGGATTTCGTCGCTTTCCGAATGGGTTCGTATGCGCGGAGTACCGGCTAAAAGGGGGGATGCGACGAAATAGCACTGGTTTACTGGACAATCCCCTGTTTTTTGAAATAAATTCCCTCATACCGGAGGAAAATATATGCCCCTTTTGTCTTTCAATCCTCGGACCAAAGGATTGTTCTCTGTTTTGCTTATGTTTTCTCTTTGGGGTGTCCTCGTCCCCGCCAACGCTGTTTGCGACGAACTTGTGGTTGGCGATACGACACATGATATCCTCGGAACTGGCGAAACGTTTAGCGGCACCATTTCCGGAACCGGGACGATCGTTCTCGAACACAGCGAAGAGGAGATCGATTGGACGCTGTCCGGCAACAGTGCCTCAAGCTGGACCGGAACGATCGAGGTGCTCGAAGGGGGCGTGCTGGTCGCAACCCGAGACGGAGCGCTCGGGGCTTACGATCCGGAGTCGAGTGCGACCGCGACCGTCCGGCTCGGCGACAGCAAACTGGTGATTGCCGGGCCGACGGGGTTGGGAAACCTCGAACTCAAAAGCGGCCTCGCGGGTGAGGTACAAATCAACGGGGCTTACAATTACCTTTATATCGGCAACCTTCTCGGGGACGGCGGGTTCGTCAAAACCGGAACGGGGAGTGCTTTGCTCCTGGGAACCAACGAAAATTTCGCAGGCGACGTCCTTTTCAAAAACGGGACTATCACCTTGAAACATGATTCCGGGACCGGGACGGGAACCTGGACCATTGACGGGGAAGAAGAGGACGCCCGAATGTTGAACGTGTTCTTGAGCGATCAGGATACGGTTTCGCCGGTTTCCAAAACGATCGGGAATGATATTGTCGCCAACCAGTCGCTGACGCTTTATACCAATGGGACTGCGGAGGATACGTTGACGCTTTCCGGAGAATTGTCCGGCGAGGGTCTGATTTACAAAGTCGGTTCTTCGACGCTGGTTTTGGACGGCATGTACGATCAATACAAGGGTTCGGTGTTTGTCGGAGCCGGGACCGTTCAACTGGGGCTCGACGGCTCGGGCAAAGACCTGGTTCAATCCAATTTCGGCATTCTTGCCGGCGGAACACTTTTCGGGAGCGGAACCCTGAGCGGGCTCGGCGTCGCCTCAGGCGGGCGCGTCGTGTTGCCCGGAGCAAGCGACACCCTGATCATCAAAGAAAATATGTCTTGGGACCAAAATGCGATCATCTCGATTCTCAACGACGGAACCGATTCCGGACATTTCGTGATCGACGGCGGCGCGGCGGTGATCAACGGCGGAATCGTGCGTATCGAAACGACCGGCGATATCGATTTCAGCAAGACGTTTCGGCTGATTTTGGCCCAAGGCGAAGACGCGAGCCTGACCGTCAATAATGCCCTTTCGTTTACCGACAACGTCAAGGGAATGCGGGTCGTGGGCGTTTACGACGAAGCCGGCGGGTATTACGACTATTCCTTTGTCGCGTTCGATTATTTGGAAGGGGCTCGGAGTCCGGGACAACTCCAAATGGGCAACTACCTCAACGGCATCGCGGAAAACGAGGCGATGTCCGATTCGATGAGTGCGGCGCTCAACAACTTGGAAGCCCTTTTGGGAAACGATCCGGATTTGGCCCGACTCGCATATAACGAGTTGGGCGGCAATCTGTACGCTTCGTTGGGAGCCGCCCAGGTTCAGGCGACGACGATGCTGAACCAGGTTCTCGCCGGTCAAATTCGTCCGGGAGCGAAAATCGCCGGTCGCTGGGACGGAACCGGGACGCAACGGGGGCAATCATTTTCCGACCGGGGACTCTCCGGTTGGATCAGCGGTTACGGAATGTTCGGCAACGTCGACACCGACGGCGACGCGGCCGGTTACGATTTGGACGTGTACGGCGGGCTGATCGGAATCGAACGCTGCTCATACAATATGAAAGGCCGGCTCGGGTTGTATTACGGTTACGGTTCGACGAAAGCGAACACCGGCACTTCCCTCGGGCGGGCGAGTTCGGACGACCATCGGATCGGGCTCTATTTGAAATGGGACGGTCGTTTCGGATACACGATCATGACCGGCGGCATCGCCTTCAATCGGGTCTCTCTCGACCGCGAGTTGACGGTGGTCGCCCCGGAACGGTTGCATTCGAGTTTCAACGGCAGCCAACCGAGCTTTTACGCGGAAAAAGGAATCAACCGGAATTTCGCGAAAGGGATTTTGCAGCCGTTTATCGGCTTGCAGTACGCCTACCAGGGGTTCGATGCGATTTCGGAAACCGGCGGGACATTCGAACTGCTGAACTCCGGGTCCTACACGAACAGTTTGCGAATGATGCTGGGGGGCCGGTTCGTCAGAGACATTCCCTTGGGGCGAGGTTCCTTACAATACTACCTTCAAGGACATTGGATGCACGAGTATTTGGATACCGCCGGGACTTTGAGCGCGAATTTCGCCGGTGTTCCTGGGGGCGGAGCCTTCGAGGTGACCGGAGCGGGGATGGGCCGCGACTGGGCCGTTCTCGGCGCCGGCCTGCAATGGTACATCAATTCGAAAACCAATCTTTTCGGTTCGTACGATGCTCAATTGAACGACCGAACGACTCTGCATGCCGTAACCGCCGGATTAAGAACGGTTTGGTAACCCCGCTTCACTTAGCCGGTACTCCGGCCGTTACTCCGCGTCCTCCAGCGTCCAACCGCTTGGTCGAAGGCGTTATCTCTGATATGATAACGCTTATTGTAATCATAAGCGAAGATCGTTCTTGCCCGACATCAATCCCCCCAGAGTTTCTTCCCACTTCCCACTTCCCACTTCCCACTTCCCACTTCCCACTTCCCGACATGCCCGCCTCCTACTGCTACGTTTTGAACGTCTTGACAAAAGATCATCCCGGGATCATCGCCGCTCTCAGTTCCGCCCTTGGCGGGCTCGGCGGGAAAGTTCTCTCTTGTTCGCAAACGGTGTTGCATGGGTATTTTACGTTTATTTCGATCATTTCCGTTCCCGAAAACGACGATCCGGAGACGCTGATTCGGAAGCTGCGGCAACAGGAATTTTTCGGCAACGATTATTTGATCTCCGTCGCGAAAATGGAAGTCTCCCCGGTTTCGCAAGCCCCCAAATCGCGAACGGACGGATTCGTGCTCACGGCCTCGGGGACGGGAGACACGGCGGTCGTGCAACGTTTCAGTCGCTATTTGGCGGATCACGACATCAACATCATCGATTTGTTTTGCGACCGGACGGAGACGGATTTCGTTTTGATCGGCCAACTGGAGGTGCCGCGACATTACGACCCGCAGGTTTTGCAGGACGATTTGGAGGAAATCGGCCGGGAGCTTGGTATGACGATCCGGATGCAGCATCGGAATATTTTCGACGCAACCAACCGGATCACCGGCGATTGGTGATCCGTTTAGCCGAGCGGCGCAGACGCCGGTGCCAACGGACTGGTTTTCAATAATTCAAACGATGATCACTCCCGAAAAAATCAACCGGACACTTGCCGAAATCTTCGGTTTTCGTTCCTTCCGACCGCACCAGGAAGACATTGTCCGCGCGATTCTCGATCGGAACGACGTTTTCGCGGTGATGCCGACGGGAGGCGGCAAGTCGCTTTGTTATCAACTGCCGGCAAGGCTGCTCGACGGGGTTTGCGTCGTCGTTTCGCCCTTGATCTCGCTGATGAAAGACCAGGTCGATGCCGCCCGAAGCAACGGGATCGCGGCGGCGGCCTTCAACAGCACGAGCACGCCCCGGGAACGGAACGAGATTCGCGATGCGCTGCGGGACGGTAAGTTGGACCTGCTTTACATCTCGCCGGAACGGTTCAATTCGGAACATTTTCTCGAACGGCTTAAAACGCTCCCGATTTCGTTTTTCGCGATTGACGAAGCCCATTGCATTTCGGAATGGGGGCATGATTTCCGACCGGACTATCTCGCTCTTTCGCGGATCGTCGCGGAATTTCCCGGCGTACCGCTCGCCGCGTTTACCGCAACGGCGACCCGCCGGGTTGCGGACGACATTACGGCCCGACTCGGTTTGCGCAGCCCGCATTTGACGCGAGCCTCGTTCAACCGCGCGAACCTGTTTTATCGAATCGTCCCCAAGCGGGGCGTCGAAACGCAATTGCTCCGCTTCGTTCAGGAACATCCGAACGAATCCGGAATCATATACCGCACCAGCCGCAAGAAGGTCGAGGCGACCGCCGCGATGTTGTGCTCGCACGGTTTCGCGGCACGGCCCTATCATGCGGGGATGTCCGATTCGGACCGGCATGCCGCGCAAGAAGCGTTTCGCCGGGACGAATGTTCGATTATCGTCGCGACCATCGCCTTCGGCATGGGGATCGATAAATCGAACGTCCGGTTCGTTTTGCACGGGGATCTGCCGAAAAACATCGAAGGTTACTACCAGGAAACCGGTCGCGCCGGGCGGGACGGCGAGCCGGCGGAATGTGTTCTCTTTTTCGGCCGGCAGGACGCGATCGTTTTGGGTAAATTCGCCGACGAGATCGAAGATGCCGAAGCGAGGGAGATCGCGAAAACGCAGCTCCGGCAGATGATCCGGCTCGCGGAAAACGACGCCTGCCGCCGGACGGAGTTGCTGCGATATTTCGGCGAAGAGTATCCCGAACCGAATTGCGGCGGCTGCGACATTTGCTCCGGTGAGGTCGAGCGGGAAGATGCGACGGTCGACGCCCAAAAGCTCCTCTCCGCAATATACCGGACCGGCGAACGGTTCGGAGGGGTGCATGCTTGCGATATCGTGTTCGGAGCGAATACGGAAAAGGTGCGGAAGTTCGAACACGACCGGTTGCCGACCTACGGAGTCGGGAAAGACAAGCCGAAATCGTATTGGCGGGCCGTGCTCGACGCTTTGCTCGGACAAGGGATATTACGAGTTGAACCGTCGGAGCAGGAGCATCCTATTCCGAAACTGACCGAGGCGGCTTGGGCGATTTTGCGCGGCAGGGAGCGGTTTCAAATGCTCCGGCAACATTTTGCGACGGAACCGCGCAAGGGAAAAACGGCCTCGGCCCCGCGTTCGCTCGCCGACCTCGACTCCTTCGGGCAACGACTCTTTGCCGCCCTACGCGAGCTGCGTACGGAGATCGCCCAAGCCGAGAACGTGCCGGCGTACATCGTTTTTTCCGACCGTTCCCTGCACGAAATGTCTCTTTATCATCCGAAAACGGAGGAGGGTTTTCTGCAAATCAGCGGCGTCGGGCAACGAAAAAAGGATGCTTATGGCGAGCGGTTTCTCGCGTTGATCCGGCGCGTTTGCGAAGAAAATTTCGACGAGGCGACCGCGGCACGACACCCTTTTCCGGAGAAAGAAACGGTCGAGCAAAAATCGAATCTCCCGGGAACGTCGACGGTTTTCGAAACGCAACGTCTTTTGGAGGCGGGAGCCGACCTCGCGGAAATCGCCGCCCAACGGAACCTGAAACCGGGTACAATCACCTCGCATTTAGAAATTTTGGCGCAAAACGGGTACGAGCTGCCGTTCGAACGTTTTTTCACCCCCGAGCGTTGGGAACAGGTTGCCGGTTGGTTTCGAGCCGGCGGCATTACGGAAGCGGGCGATTGGCGATTGAAGCCTGCCGTCGAGGCGTCCGACGGCCAGCTTGATTACGACGAGGCGAAGTTGGCCCGAATCTTCCTATTTGTACTATCCGAGACACCGAAATCGAATTTCGGGGAAAGGCTGTAGACCATAGACCGTAGGCTGTAGGGCCCGAATTTCAACTGTTCCCTACAGTCGCCTTGCACGGTTTCAGGCTTACTGACCTTCAGGTAAAAATCGAACACCGGAAACAGCAGCCCAAAGCGTAAGCGCCGGGTTCGCCCCGCATTTCCGTATTGGAAAACCGGGCGCTGACGCTTCCGGCTGCTGCCCTAATCCGAAATTTTTTGTGAAGATCGGTAAATTGATTGACAAGGCAACGCATCTGAAACAGCCCAACTATCGTATCGACAATAAAAGGAGTCCTTGAAAAATGGAAAACATGCAACCTTCGCGTTGGTATTACCGGCTGTCGCTGATTTGTCTGATCGGCTTTTCGGTCGCCGCTCTTTTGACGATCGGCTTTTTGCTGTCTCTGTATTACGCGCTCAAGGCCGAGCCGACGTTTTATCAGAAGGCGATCGCCGTTTCCCGGGAAACGCAAACGGCTCTCGGCAATGAGGTCGTCGGGAAAGCCAAATCGATGTTCGAGGAGATTTCCCCGACCGATTCTCATTGGGAGCTCAAACTCTCCGAGGAAGAGATCAACGCGTACCTCGCCGCCGATTGGCTCGCCTCGAACCCGGACCCGCTTCCTCCGGAAATTCGCAACCCTCGAATCGCGATCGAGAACGACCGGTTGGAACTGGCCTGCGAAGTCGGCGAAGGGACGCTTTCCGGGGTGCTGCGATTAACGCTCACCTCGCGATTCCCGGAGCCGAACCAGTGCATTATCCGGCTGCGGGAAGCGCATCTCGGAATGGTTCCTTTTTCCAAGGAAAAAATTCGCCTTTGGCTCGGGGACGGATTGAAGAATATCAAAGCCGATTGCGAATTGACGGACGAGGAAGGGGACCCCGCGATCCGGATCACCTTCAACATCGTTCCGGACAAGCGGCGAGGGATCGCACTTCGGCCGGAAGAAGCTCGATTCGAAGGGAATTCGCTCGTTTTTTCCGGCTCCGCCGCGTTTGGGAAGTAACGAGAATTCCAAATCGAGCGAGCAGACAGCGAAATCCTTCAACATTTGGGGGGGCGGGACGGCGCAAAAAAACCGCCCGACTCGACAGTCTTTCAGGTGTGATTCATGTGACAAGCATGTTCTTGGGCCGGACGTTACAAGAAGTCTATTATTTATCGATCAGCGGCCACCGTACTGTCAAACACCCACAAAACTTTCGAGGCAGG
>JAVBQI010000027.1:0-7540 GCA_031549145.1 Thermoguttaceae bacterium
GTTTCCGTTGCCGTCCTGTTGCTCCTGTTTTTCGCGGCGACATCGATTTTCGCGACGAACCAGCGTTCGCGGGAAGTCCTGCGGACTTACGCCGATGAGCTTGAGGCGACGGTCCTCGCCCTGGAGGCGGCGCGAATCGACGCCGAAAGCGCGGCGCGGGCGAAAACCGAATTTCTCGCCAACATGTCGCACGAAATTCGCACGCCGATGAACGCGATTCTCGGGTTCGCCCAACTGCTCGCCAAGAAGGGGCCGCACCACGATCAATCGCTCTCGCAAGACGAGATGATCGCGATGATTCGTAAGAGCGGCAAAGACCTTTTGACGATCATCGACGACATCCTGACCTTTTCCAAGATCGATTCGGGCAAAATCGAACTTGAGATCATCCCCGTTTCTCCCCGGCAGATCATCCAGGATACGCTCAACCTGATGATGCCGCGAATCGAAAACAAGCCGGAGGTCCGGCTCGTGAGCGAGATTCTCGATCCGATCCCGGATTGGATTCTTTCGGACCCGACCCGATTGAGACAAATTTTGTCCAACCTTCTCGGCAATGCGATCAAGTTCACTCACCGCGGGGAGGTCAAGATTCGTTGCGAGGTCCGGAAAAACACGTCAGGGGGGAGCTCCCGGTTTTTCCGAACGGATATTCTTCGGAGGGCGACGGGATTCCTGACCGGGAACCGGCCTCCTTCCGAGAACGAGAGTTTTTCTACAAGCAATACCGAAGTTCAAGAAGATTCTTCTCGACCGATCTGGGAAGAAGAGGAGGCGAAAATCTATTTCCGGATCATCGACACGGGCATCGGCATCGAGCCGGAGAAGCTCGAACGTTTGTTCCAACCGTTTTCCCAAGCGGATTCGTCTTCGACGCGAAAATTCGGCGGAACCGGATTGGGGTTGAGCATTTCCAAGCGTTTGGCGGTCCTGCTCGGGGGTGATATTACCGTCGAAAGCATCTCGAAGAAAGGGAGCATGTTTTCCGTCTCGCTGCCGATTGAGATTCCGGATGAGGCCGATATGGACCGGGGCGGCGATACGGCCGCGATTGTCCGGGCGCCGGCGAAAGGTCTCATGAGCGGACAATTCAAGTTCGATCCCGGCCGACCGCCGCTTGAGAAGTGCCGCGTCCTGTTGGTCGAAGACGGCAAAATCAACCAGATCGTGATTTCGACGCAACTCCGCGAGGCGGGAGCGAAGGTGATGGTCGCCGAAAACGGGCAGCAGGCGATCGAGACCATCGAGGAAGCCGAACGCTCCGGCCCGCCGTTCGATCTCGTTTTAATGGACATGCAGATGCCGGTGCTCGATGGTTTGGAAGCGACCCGGCGATTGCGGGCGAAGAATTTCGCCCGCCCGATCATCGCTGTGACCGCCCATGCGTTTTTGGAGGACCGCCAACGGGCGATCGAAGCCGGTTGCAGCGAGTATATTTCGAAGCCGGTCGATTACCATTTGATGCTCGAAACGATCCTGCGCGTTTATCAGCCGGCATCGAGCGAGGATTGAGAGAGTCCTGCGTCCCGCGAACACATGACCCAAAGGTTATTCCCATGTCAATCAATAATCCGCTCACCGATCCGCGAATCAAAGATGACGAACTTCTCGCGTTGACCCAACAGCAGTTTCTTCGGACGATCGCCGAGGAAGCGGAAAAACTGCGACAAAAAAACGAACAGCGCAACGTCGAAGCGAAAGGCAAAGACCGCGAGGAAGAATAATCCGGACGACAACACGAGCCGGGGGCTGTGCCCCCGCTTTGCCGCCCTTTTCGAGTTGTTACCGGGTTCCAGATTAAGAATGATCTGCGATTCCGTCATCCCCGCGCAGGCGGGGATCCAGAGATTACGGTTTCCCTCTGGACCCCCGCCTGCGCGGGGGTGACGGTTCCATTCCAAAATAAAAGGGGCACATTTTTCTGGGACTCAGTATCTTTTCTCGCGTTGAACGTAACCGGGACCGCAGGTCCCGGCTTGTTCTGGTCGGGTTTGTCGCAAGAAACCGGCGGCTAGCAAGCACCAAAGCACACCGCAGCCGGAAAGCATCGCCCCAAACTTAAACGATCCCGGAGCGTATCGGAACGTGATCGTGTGGTTGCCTGCCGGGAGGCGGACCCCTCGAAAAACGTCTTCGACCGGAAAAATCCCGACCGCTTTCTCTTGCGAGCCGTCGGTCGCGACCGTTGCCGACCAGCCGGGCCAATACTGATCGGCGAGCACGACCGTTCGCTCTTCGGCCAACGCGACGGTTAAGACGACCCGGTTCGGTTCGTAGGCCGTGATCGCGCAAGGCGCGGCGTCCGCTTCGACCCAGGCTCGCGGCCGAACGGATCGCAAACGCCAAAGGGCGAAGTCCTCGTCCGCATCCGAATCAATCCGCTCCGCTTCGGCGGCGCGAAGCTCTTTCCGGTGCGGGAAGATAACGTACTCGACGCTCAATTCGCCCAGCCGATTCTCGAATTCTTCGGCATTCGAGCGAACGGTTTGCAGGCGTCGGGCGTAATCCGCGGCGATCGTCGTTCCCGCGACGTCGACGACCGCGAGTCGGCTTTCCAACGTGTATTTGGGCCAAAGGGAATCCCGGTCGAACCGGACGCTTTCGGCGAGCCGGTTTTCGCTCGATTCGAGCCGGAATTTCGGCGGATACCAAACGGAATGCCGATACACCCGGGGCGGAACGACGGCATCGCCCGAGTCGGCCTTATCAAAAAGTGGGGGAATGAGCGGGGAAACCGTTTGAAACGCTTCCCGTTCCGTGGTCGGGATCATCCAACGATTGGCCGCGAGGAGATCGACTCCGAGCAACAGCGTCAAAATCACCGTCGCGGCATTCCGGCAGACGGTATTTTGATACAGGGGCCTTCGGTCAACCGCACTTTTTGAACGCGGCGGAGCCGGGCTTTTTCGTGCCGGGTTGAAGAGCAGAACGACCGACACGAAAACGGCCAACACGCCGGTTGTTTGCAGCAGCGAAAACAGCAGTTGCGACTTCGCCGTTGCCGCTTCAAACGGTCCGAACAGGCTGCAAGCCGGGACCGAAACGGCCGCTCGATCCCAAAGCGACGTTCCGTAAAGCAAGCCAATTGAAAAAACCGAGAGTCCCAGGACCAGGGCCGAGAGTACGAGAATTCTTTTTCGGAAAGATCGGTCGCCCGGATTGTCCGCGAGAGGCTCGCCCGAAGCCGTTTCGCCTTGAACCGTTGCGAACGCGGGGAAAAGCCGGTCCAATCCCTTCGCCGCCAACAACGCGAACGGCAAAGCCGCGACCGTGAGCAATTTGGCCGGATACCGAAATTGAGAGTAACCCGGAACGAGGAGGTTCAAGAGCCAATAAACCCCGCCGACCGGATTGCCGATTCCCGAAGGGGCTTCTCCCAATTCGGTTGCCCCGTAGGCGGCGACGTTGATACACCAACCGATCCCGAACAACCCGAGCGAACCGAGACTGGCGAAAAGGAGCAGCCAACTCAAAAACCGGGTTTGCCGTTCGTTGGTCTCATGAATTTCGCGGCTGCCGTCGCCCCGTCGTGTCGATCGTTGTCGAAAAAACCGCAGAGAGCCGATCGCGATCACGAGCGGGATCACTCCGAAATAGAGCGACGGAACCCAGACGTAGTTGTCCCAAGGGCTCGCCGAGAACCAGCGGGTGTTGCACGGAAATTGCCGCCCGCCGGCGTTGGGCCAAAAAAATTCCGCGACCCGCCAAGGGGGCGTACTAAAATGATAAATGTTGCGGGCATGTCCCGACCGGTCGAGGTTTCGGCACAACAATCCGTCCCGAATCGCGTCAAAGTCCTTGGCTTGCGGAATGTCCCAAATCGAGCGAGGAGTTTCGTTCGCGGCCCGGTCGCTGAGCCGGGACAGTTCCCAGCTCGGGAGCATTTGAATCCCCGCCAAAAGAAACATGGTCGTTCCGGCGAGCAAGAGGGGGAAAACGGCGTTTTGGAAAAAGAATCGAACTCGGTTCGATTTCAGCAGCCCGAGCAAGCCGACGGCGAGCCCAGAATGGTACGCGGCTTGAACATCTCCGCCGAGAATCATGAGCGCGAGCACGATCCCCAGCCCGATCGCCGCTCGCGGGTTGCGGTCGTTCGTCGCCTGATTGCCGAGCCGGATCGCTTCGGGAAACCAGGCGGCTCCGACGAGAAAAACCACGTTCAAGTGTTGATACAGCACGCTCCCGCCGAACGCGTAAGCGATCGCGGCAAAGGTCGAGGCAACGACCGTTCCGCCCCAGGAGCGGGCAAGCCGGTACAGCGTTGCCGCCGCGAGAAAAACGTGCGACACAATGTACAGGTGATAGGCGAAAGTGTAATCAATCGGCAGAAAAAAGAGGATTTTCCCCGGGTAAAAGACGCTGCATACCGGGTTGGCCGCGAGCGGTTGGCCGAGATTCTCGAAAGGAGTCCAAAGAGGGATCCGAAAGGCGGACCATTCTTCCTGTATAAAGCGAAAAAACGGAAAATAGAAATGGGCTCCGTCCCGAAAGGCGAATTGTTGATTTCCCAGGAAAACTTTGCCGAAGAATAAAAAGAGCAACAGCCCGGTACAAATCAGGAAAAACCAGGGAATTGTGCCGAAACAGCGGCATAAGACAGTCCCTCGGGCATTTTTCATAATTATCGTATTCGGTGTAACGTTGAAGGGCTTCGCTCCGTCGTTATATTAGAGGACAAGGAAGCGAAGTCATTTTATGACGAGCGCATTGTTCCAATTCAATCTTGGAACGGTAGGTTGCCGACCTCCGGGCGGCAACGTCCGGTACTCCGGACCGAAAACCGAGACAAGTCGGCCTTCGCCGACGCGACCGCCCGGAGGTCGGTCGCCTTTCCCAAGTATTAGGTGCCGGGTCGTGTTGGTGTTTTTTTCAAAAGAGGTGAGGCCGTGTTTTTTTTGATTCGAACCATTGTAATGCGGAAAATTTCCGAAGCAATCGACGAGAAACGCCCGTTGAACGGTTTTTTGCGCTGGGCGGTTAAAAATGACCGGTTGACGCGGGAGTATTATGAGGGTTCCCTCCGACTTGAAAAAGAGCTCGCGCGGGATTTGCAGCCGTTTCTCGCAATACAAGAGATTCAATTGTCATCGAATTCCTCTTCCGGGTCGTCTTGGGAAAGGGCTTCGGCCGGTCGCACGGAAAACCGCGCGATGTTCCGCATGCCGGTTACCGCGTATGTGGTTTTGGCGGCGGTCCTGCTCGGGGCCGGGTTTTACGGATTGCGAAATATCCCCCAAACCGGACAAGTTGCCTTGAACCAGCCTACTTTGAACCAACCGGAGGTCGTTTCGCACGAGCCGGCGTTTGAAGCGTTCGATTATCTGGAACCGCCGTTGGACCGCGAATCGCTCAGCGAATTTTCGCGGGAATCGCGAGAGGTTTTGAAGCAGCTGCCGATTTTGGATCCGACCTCGTCCCACGCGATCGCCCTCGTCGTCCAAGGGGTCGAGACGATCGAACTCTTTCCGTAGATGCGGTAGTCGGGACCACAGGTCCCGGTTCGTAAAAGCGGGCGTTAGGCGTATCCTAGGGCTTCCAATTCCTCTTCGTCGA
This sequence comes from Thermoguttaceae bacterium, assembly GCA_031549145.1. Classification (GTDB taxonomy): domain Bacteria; phylum Planctomycetota; class Planctomycetia; order Pirellulales; family Thermoguttaceae; genus JAVBSX01. The sequence continues at coordinate 5,554 of JAVBQI010000027.1, forward strand.
TTCCGTGGTAATGCGCCAATTCGTGCAGAATCGTGATCCGAATTTCTTTCCTCAATTGCTCCAAATCGACATGATCGGCCGCGTCGAGGGCTTGGGCAAAAAGAGCTTCCCGAAAAAGAGCGATAAAGCTCGGGCTGCCGACGGTGTCCAACGTCCATTGTTCGACGGTTTTCCCGACGAAACAACCGCAAAGCTCGTCCCGTTCCTTGATGTGCAGTTCCCGCATCAGCTTCTTCGACGGGTAGTCTTCGACATACATCGGCACGACTTCAAGCAACTCGTGTATCTTCGAAGGAAGCCGTTTGAGAACCCAATCGACCTGCTTGTCGAAAAACTTGCGATGCGAAGCGTCCATTGAATATGAACCTTACGGAAAATTTGAATTCAATTCGAAGCGAACTTTTCAAAGCAGTGCATTTCCGTCATCCCCGCGCAGGCGGGGGTCCAGAGGGAAACCGTAATCTCTGGATCCCCGCCTGCGCGGGCCGAATTTCTGGATCCCCGCCTGCGCGGGGATGACGGAATGTCAGTTCATTCTTAATCCGGAACTCGTTATAAGCCCTACACCAACGGGGCGAACTGCTCGTTGAAACGGACGTCGCCGCAGTTGAGCAGGCGAATGTCGCGAACGCCGTACTTCATCATTGCAAGTCGCGTCAAGCCCATGCCGAACGCGAAGCCGCTGTACTCTTCCGGATTGATGTTGCCGGCCCGCAGGACGTTGGGATGCACCAGCCCGCAGGGAATCAATTCGATCCAACCGTCGCCGCAGGTCGGGCAACCTCGACCGCCGCACAACAGACAGTTCAAATCCAATTCGAAACCGGGCTCGACGAACGGGAAAAAGCCGGGGCGGAGCCGGACCTTGACGTCCCGCCGGAACACTTCGCTCAGGATCGTTTTCATAACCGCGATCAGGTTCGCGACGGAAATGTTCTTATCGACGACCAGCCCTTCGCATTGATAAAACGTGTTTTCGTGGGACGGATCGACCGCTTCGTACCGGAAGCAGCGGCCCGGGAAGACGGCTCGAACCGGAGCCCCAAACCGCAAGAGCGTCCTGACCTGGTTGGCCGAGGTGTGCGTCCGGAGGACCCGGTCGTTATTCAACCAAAACGTGTCTTGCATGTCCCGTGCCGGATGATCCCCCGGAATGTTGAGGGCTTCGAAGTTGAAATACTCCGTCTCGACCTCCGGACCGTACAAAACCGAGAATCCCATTCCTTGAAAGATTTCCTCGATTTCGAGTTGTACCAGCGAAATTGGGTGCAGCGCCCCGAGGTTGCGGGAATGTCCCGGCAGGGTCAGATCGAGCCCGCCCGCTTTTTTCGTGCCCGCGGTCGCTCCGGACGATTTGGCCCGATCGACGGCTTCTTGAATTTTTTCCGTCGTAAAATTCTTGAGCTCGTTCAGCTGTTGGCCGAAGTTTTTCTTTTCCTCCGCCGAAAGCTTGCCGAAATCGGTTTCTTTCGCCAAATTCGTGACGATCCCCTTGCGACCGAGGTACTTGACCCGAACCTGTTCAAGAAGCTCGGCATTGTTCGCTTGGTCGAGATCACTCAATAATTGTTCCCGGATGTTTTCCAAAGTCGAGGATTCCTTTAAAATAATGTTCAGCAAACAAGTTCGCGGTTTTGTCGAGCACGGCCGCACGAATGAGATCATGCTTGCCGTAATTTGAGACTTCAGCAACGATATTTTATCCGAAAACGAGCTTCTCGCAAGCCGTTTCGAGACAGGAGGCCGCGTTTCTGGGCGTCAATACCAAACGCAGGATTGATTATTGAATATATCAAATTAAAAATAGGTCGCAGGAAAGCCGAAGAAACGGGTGTTGTAAAGCTTTATTGGCCAAGTCTCAGCGACTGGTAGGACAGTTTTTTGACGGCTGTTTGACAAGCATCATCGCGACAAAATTATAGTTTTCGTATTTTCATTCCTTGAATTTCCTTTTGGGAAAATGATATTCGGCGACACCCAACAACTC
>JAVBQI010000009.1:0-15697 GCA_031549145.1 Thermoguttaceae bacterium
AACTTTCGTCCCGGTATTCCGTATTCCAAACCGGCTTCAAAACCTTGTACGCCTCTTGATAGACGCTGGTTTCGGGAACTTGCCGGGCAACCGTCGTTCTCCGTTCCTGGGTTTCCCATTCGGTTTTGTAGGAAACGACCTCCTCTTCCCGCATCTCCGTTTCAAAAACCTTTTTGTAGGTTGTCACCTCGCACGGTTCAACCCGGGTTCCGTATTGGACTTTATAGGTTTGGGCGGTGTTCGGGATCGTCCCGCAGCATTGGCCCGCCGCATCGGATGCACCGAACAGCAGCCCAAGGCAGGCGGTGAGGCAGGGAATTCCCACCCGGAAGGCATTTTCAATTATTAACATCTCAGTTTCCTCACTTCAAATCTGTATTTCAGGAGAATTACAAAGTCGTTTTATTCTTTTGCGCTGCGCAAAAATATTTGATCTTATTTTCTGTCATCCCCGCGCAGGCGGGGATCCAGAGATTACGGTTTCCCTCTGGACCCCCGCCTGCGCGGGGGTGACGTTGGTTATTGCATAACTTCGATCAGGCCCCAAGCGTGAACGGGGGGTGATCGAGTCACAAATCAGCGGTGCGCAAAAAATCGTCGCGCAACGTGTTCCTTTAACTATTTTTACGGAGAACGACAAAAAAGGCAAATGTTTTTTTCGTCGGTTTCCGGACGAACGGAACAAACCTAACTCGATACAATTTAATACTTTGCGGCGAGAGGAAAAGTCCAATCAATCTTTTCATTTTTTTGAACTTTTTTTGGCGTTTTTTGCCCTTTGCCGCAAAAATCGTAACAAGCCGCAAAGTCGTGCGGCCCCGGTTTCGGTTTTTCCGAATTTTTGGTAGGATTGGTTGACGGTTCTTCGTTGAAATCAAATAGGCTTCAGGCTTCAGGCTTCAGGCTTCAGGCTTCAGGCTTCAGGCTTCAGGCTTCAGGCTTCAGGCTTCAGGCCGTTTGGTCCGGACTTCACTATTAATTGCACTGAAATGCTTACATTCGATTTTTTGTATTCGTCCTGTCGTTGCAACAGAGTCCCGAAGCCTGAAGCCTAGAGCCTATAGCCTTACTCCCCCCTATGTCCCAATCGCGGCAAGAACTACTCGATCAATATGCGGAAATCGCCGAATTGGCGGGCGGGCTTGCGCATGAGATCAAGAATCCGTTGTCGACGATCCGCTTGAATATGGACCTCTTGGCCGAAGATTTGGATGGGGCCGAGCTGCCCGCCCAACGCCGGGCCTTGCGGAAGGTCGAAACGGTCAAGCAGGAATGCTCCCGTTTGGAAGAACTGCTTAACGCTTTTCTCGATTTTTCCCGTTCGCACGCCTTGCAGTTGGAACCGCGGGATGTCAATAAGCAGCTTCGGGATTTGCTCGATTTTTATCGTCCGCAGGCGAAAGCCGCCGGCATCGAGCTGATCGAGTATTACGCCAACAACCTGCCGGCCGTCCGTTTGGACGGCAAATCGTTTCGCAGGGCGGTCCTCAACCTGTTGCTCAACGCCCAGCAGGCGATGCCCGAGGGGGGGCAGCTGGTTGTCCGAACGCGGACCAGCGGCAACGAGGTCGCGGTCGATTTGATCGACACCGGCTGCGGAATGAACGAGCAGTCGGCCGCGAAGGTGTTCGACGCGTTTTACTCGACGAAGCCGGGTGGCAGCGGTTTGGGGATGTCGATCGTTCGCAAGATCGTCGAAGCCCACGGAGGTCGGATACTGCTTCAGTCGGAACCGAACCGGGGAACGCAGTTTACGCTTTTGTTCCCCAGCTTGAACCGGTTGCTCCCCGGCAGCGAAGAGACTCTCGCGGTGTGATGGGGACAAAACCCAAACACGAGCCGGGACCTGCGGTCCCGACAACGGTCAAAAAGCAAAATATCTTTGCAGGGCAGTCGGGGACACAGTCCCCGGCTCGCGGTTCAGTTCGCGTGTCGTTATCGTCCGGCCCAGAGTTGCATTTCGCGGAAGAGGCGGCTGACCGATTCGTGACAGTGAATCCGCCGGATCGCCTCGCCCAGCAAGGCGGCGACGCTCAAAACGGTGATGTTCGGCAGATGCTGTTCCGGTTGCAGCGGAATCGTGTCGCTCAAGATCACCGCTTCGATCGGGGCTTGGCGGATGTTTTCGATCGCGCTGCCGCACAAAACCCCGTGCGTTGCGGCGAGATAAACCTTTTCCGCCCCGTGTTTCTTGACCAAATGGGCCGCCCCGCAAATCGACGAAGCCGTGCTGATCATATCGTCGAACAGGAAGGCGACCTTCCCTTCGATTGGGCCGCCGATCAAGTTCGCCTGTTCGACCTGATTGCCGAAACGGCGTTTGTCGATGATTGCGAGGCTGCCGCCGACCGCCTTGACGTGCGACGCCGCCCGTTTGATGCTTCCCTCGTCCGGGGAAACCACCAAAATCTGGTCATCTTTGTAGCCGAGCGATTGGAAATGCGCGTCCAAAACCGGCGCCGCCGTCAGATGATCGACCGGAATGTCAAAAAAGCCTTGGATTTGGGCGGCGTGCAGGTCCATGGTCAAGACTCGATCCGCTCCCGCCCGGGTAATCAGGTTCGCAACCAACTTAGCCGTGATCGGGACGCGTCCTTCGTCCTTCCGATCTTGCCGGGCATATCCAAAATAGGGGATCACGGCGGTAACCCGATCTGCACTCGCCCGTTTGAAACTTTCGATCATAATCAAAAGTTCCATTAAATTATCATTAACCGGGGGACAGGTCGGCTGAACGACGAACACGTCCTGCCCTCGAACGTCTTGTTCGATTTTGCAATGCGTTTCCCCGTCCGGAAAATTGCCGACCAAGATATGCCCTTGCTGAATCCCGAGATAATCGCAGATTTTTTTGGTCAAATTCGGGTTGGCCCGGCCGGAGAAAATTTTAAGATCGCTCATGAGGGGTAGGCTGTAGGCTATAGGCTATAGACTGTAGGCGTTGGAAATACGTTGCGGATTTGGAACGAACACGAAAAAAGAAAGAAATCCGAATTTCGTGCGGCTCTCGAAAAAAGTCCGCAAATATGACCTACAGCCTAAAACCTACAGTCTATAGCCTTGGCTGACGTTGGGTTACAAGTTTGAATTCCAAAAAATCCGTAATACTCGGATTGATTTCTAAACCTTTTCGGTTTTGGCCGGTTCCTTGGGAGCGGACGTGCTGTTCGGTTCGGAGGCTTTTTTCGATTCGGACGCCCCGCGTTTGTAGGAATCGCTGCGGTAGTCGGTCTGGTAAAATCCGCTCCCTTTGAAAACGATCGCCGCTCCGCCGCCAATCAGACGCCGTAATTTTTTCTTATGACATTCCGGACACTTCGTCAGCGGCATGTCCTTGATCGACTGAAATTCCTCGAACTCATGTTCGCAGGCATCGCAACGGTAATCGTAAGTCGGCATATTGTTGACCAAAAAAGTAGAGAAACAGGCAGGAGCAGGAAAAAGAGCGTTCCTTCATACAAGATTGTTCGGCGTCGTCCCTAAACACCGAATAGGATAACATTTTTGAAAATTCTGTCTACAGGACGAAGAATTTTGCGCGGTTTTTCGAGAAACAGCAGCCCGAAGCGTCAGCGCCGGGTTAGCCTCCGTTTTTCCTCACTTGGCGTTGTTGTCTTTTCTCGCGGGGTTACGAACCCGGGACCACAGGTCCCGGCTCGTTGTTTTGTCCCGGTTCGTGACGATTGCCCCCTAACAAACGCGGATCGTTTCGATGCCGAGGATGCGGCCGAGCATTTCGATCTTTTCGGCCAAATGCCCGACGCCGACCGCACAATGATGGGCCGGGCCTTTCGAGCACCACGCGTCGATAAACCCTCTTGCCCCGAGCGGAAATTTGTAGCGGCTGTTCGTGTTGCCGATTTCGAGGATCGGTCCCGGCACGGTTTCCCCTTCGGCGACGAGAAACCTCAAGATGCCGTCCGGGGCGTCAATCACCGACAAAAGCGTAACCGGGCCTGTTTTGACGCTCATTTCGACGCTCAGGCCCTGCCCGACTTGTCCGTGAAAGACCTTGAGCGGCTTGAGCTTCGTTTTCCCCTCGGCAATCGCCGTGTGTCCGGGCCCGTCGTGTCCGAGCAGGATCACATCGTCGTTGAAATCAATCGCGTAAAATTCGGTAAACGACCCGCCCGCCCCGAACGCGTCCATGATTTTCATCGCCTGGACGTTCTTGACCTCGTATTCCCCGGCAACCGGCACGCCCTGGCTCGTCAGGATCGAGTTGCCGACGATCACCGAGGCGATCAGATCGACGTAGGTCTCGTCCCCCGTCCCGTTGACGAAATAAGCGAGGGAGCCGAGCTTGTGATTCGCGACCATTGCATCAAGGGCGACGGCCGTTCGGGCGGCCCGGCGAATTTCCTCGACCGAGCAGTCGGCTTGCACGTCGAAGTGCGAGCGGATCTCGACGACTTTCGCGTCGATCGCCGATTCGGTTGCCGCTTCCCGCAGGGCTTTTAATTCGGCCATTTCCACGAATTCGAAATGATTGCCAAATTGGGAGGATTGTTGCGTCAAATCGGAGTAAATGTCGAGCATCCCGCAATAAAAGTGTCCGAGCAGCCCGACGCGGTTCTCCCGCATGATTTCGGCGACCTTCGCGGCCTCGACCCAGGCCTCGATCTTACCCCAGGCGATCGGATCGTCGCGAAGCGTGCCGGTGACCTGTTGGAAATCGATTCCCGAGCGGAGAAAGACGTTGGCGATTTCCGGGACGGTGCACGATTGGCAATGGGCCAACCATTCGCCGGTCATTTTCGTCCGATCCCCCATCGCGTTGAAGATTTTGTAGTCGATCGCCTTTTCCGGTTGCAAATTAAGGACGATGACCGGGACGTTCGCCTTTTGCACGACCGGGAGCACGGTTGAAGAAAGAGCATAGGTCGAAACGTAAAGAAAGATGATCGAGACATCCTCTTCCTTGAGCTTTCGGGCGGCGTCTTTCGCGATCAGGGGATTATCGACCAGCCCGAGGTCGACGACCTCGACGCCGAGTTTCGCGATGTTGGCGGCGATTTCCTTTTGGTAGCCGAGCAACCGATCCCGCAACCCTGCGAATTGCGGCCAATAAGTGTCCAACCCGATCCCGTAAAGCCCGACTTTCATGTTTTGTTCCCCTCGAATGTTTAGCGGTAAGAAAATATTGTTGACGCGATTTTAGTCAATTCCTCAACAAGGAACAAGCTGCCCGTTTTGTGAATCCCCGTTTAGCCGAGCGGCGAAGACGCCGTTTTCATGCGCAAATTTGATCACCGAGCCGGAAAACTTTAGAAATAGCTTCACTTTTTTCGCGCTTTTCCTAAAATAAAATAAGGTCGAATCGGTATAAAGCGTAATACTTATTTTTTGCGAACAGCTATCAGTGGGAAAAGACGATGATACTGCAACAATTTGCATTTTTCCTTTGTTGTTTTGTTGACGTCTAGGCGGATGAGGAAACGCATTTTGTGCCTAAGGATGCGTGAGAAGCGTGTCTTTCAAGATCCTTGAATTCCAACCCATTTGCCAACCGCTCCAGAATTTCTTTCCGAATAAAGGACCGATGCAAGCGAAGAAGCAGAGAAAAAATTTTTACATTGTTGTTTTTCTTGCGGCTTTTGCCGCGTTTTCCTCATTTGGCGAACACCTCCTCGCGGCGGGGATTGATTACTCCGAAGAGGATGTTTGGCTCGTCGATTCCCGCTCCGTCTCCCCTTGTCGGGCGACGGAAGAATCGTTGGAGAAGCTCAGGTTTTATCGTTTGGAGCAACACTCCTCCGGGAGATGCCGCCTGAGCTGGGAAAAGGCGTCGCTTGAGGAGTTTCTCGCGACGAACGACCCGAGTCGGCCGACGGTCATTTTGGTCCAGGGAACCCATTTTTCCCTGAAAGACGACATCGAATGCGGGCTCTATTTTCATAAACGCCTGCTCGCCAACCAAAATTGTCGGCTCGTGATTTGGAGCTGGCCTTCGGAAGGCTACATCGGCGGGTTTCGGCAGGATTACCAGATTAAGGCCCGCTATGCCGAAGTCCAGGGACAATACATCGCCTATTTTTTGAAACGTTTCGAGCCGGAAAGTCTCGTCTCACTCGTCGGGTTCAGTTACGGCGCGAAATCGATCGTCGAAACGGTCGAACATTTGCGTCGCGAATCGCCCGCCGAAGACGGGAGCTTGCCGGTGCAATGCCGCAACTTTTTCATCGCCCCGGCGATTGATCAATGGTCGATCATTCCGGGACGGCGATACGGCCAAACGCTCGGCTCGGTTGAGAAATCGCTCGTCATTTACAATCCGATCGACAAGGCGCTGAAGTTTTACCCGATGATTTTCAAGTTCTGCGGCGGCCCTCAGGCCCTCGGACGCAGCGGCGTGCCATTCGCCTCGTTGACGCAAGACGTTCGGGACAAGATTCAGGCGATCGACATTTCGTTCGTCGTCGGCCGACGGCACGAGTTTTTCCCGTACTTCAATTCCCAAAGGCTCAACCAGGAATTCTCGAATTTCCTGCTGTATAAGAGTCCTTGAAAGAAAGATGCCCGAGTACGGGCTAAATCAAGAGAATCGCTAAATCAAGAAGGGAATTTATTGCTCCGAGAGGCGGGAGATCCGGAGCACTTCTTCGAAGGTCGTCACCCCCTTGAACGCTTTGCGAAGGCCATCTTCGTAAAGCATGGTCATTCCTTCCTTGCGGGCCATTTTGCGGATTTCGACCGTGCTCGCCTGCTTGAACGTCATCTCGCGGATCTTCGGGGTCATCATCATCAGCTCGAAGATCGCCATACGCCCGCGATATCCCGTTTTATTGCAGTTGCCGCAGCCGCGACCTTTCATAAAATTCCCTTTGGCCGCGATTTCCGGCGGAATCCTGAGCTCCCGGAGTTCCGTTTCCGTCGGCGTGTAGGGACGTTTACATTTCGCGCAAACCGTACGGACAAGCCGCTGGGCCATGATCCCGATCACGCTGCTCGAAACCAGATACGGCGGCACGCCCATATCGACCAGCCGAGTGATCGCCCCAGGAGCGTCGTTCGTATGCAGCGTGCTGAAGACCAAGTGCCCCGTCAAAGAAGCCTGAATCCCCATCGAAGCGGTTTCCAAATCCCGCATTTCCCCGACGAGAATGATGTTCGGGGCCTGTCGCAACATCGCGCGAATCACCCGGGCGAAATCCAATCCGATCGAGTGCTTGATCTCGACCTGGTTGATGCCGGGAAGGTAGTATTCGACCGGGTCTTCCGCCGTGATGATCTTTCGGGTCGGCGTGTTCAGTTCGTTCAAGGCGGCGTACAACGAGGTCGTTTTTCCCGATCCCGTCGGCCCGGTCACCAGAATAATGCCGTTGGGCCGCCGGATCAATTGACCGAATCGCTTGTAATCCTTTTCGTCAAACCCGAGTTGGGTCAGGCTGATCCGGATGTTATCCTTGTCCAGAATTCGCATTACGACCGACTGACCGTGACTCGTCGGAATGACGCTGACCCGCAAGTCCAGCTCTTTATCACCCAAGGTGAGCTTGATCCGACCGTCCTGAGTTCTCCGTCGTTCGGCGATGTCGAGTCGCGCGAGAATCTTGAAACGGGACAGTAACGAGCCTTGCATGCGCTTGGGAATCGCGTCCCGTTCGACCAGGACGCCGTCGATCCGGTACCGGATCCGAACCCGGTCTTCGAACGGCTCGATATGGATGTCGGAAGCACGAAGCTGGACGGCCTCTTGAATGATCATGTCGCAAAGCCGGACGATGGGCGCATCGCTGTCGCCGCCGCCGACCGTTTGTTGAGCGCCGATTCCTTCCGTTACGGTAAAATCGATCGCCGTGTCGGTCATTTCCTGGATCAACGAGTCGGCGGACTCACCGATCGTTTGGCCGTAATGCCGGTTGACGGCGTCGAGAATCGCTTCCCGCGGGGCGAGGACCGGTTCGATCGGCCGGTTCAGGATAAACCTCAGCTTTTCGAACGTTTCCATATCGTTCGGGTCGCTGACGACGACGCGGAGCACTTCCCCTTCTTCCTGGTAGGGGAGAATGGCGTTTTCCCGGGCGACGGATTCGGGGACAAGTTCGACGATTGCCGGGGGGATCATCGCGTCGCTCAAATCGACATATTCCCTGCCGTACTCTTCGGCGACCGCTTTGATGATCTCTTCTCCGCTCGCGTAGCCGAGCCGGGTCAGACATTCCTGAATATTCAGCCCGGTCGACTTGGCATATTCCTGCGTTTCGGCGATCTGAGATTGACTCAGGACACCGTTTCTTTGCAGGATGGTAAGAAAATTGACTCGTTTCGCGACCATGATGGGGAGGGCGGGGAGGGACCGTTTTGTCCGAGTACCGGGTCTATTCAAGTTGTTTTAAAATTCCGTCTTCTGTACGCTAGCGGCCCAACGAGGCCGCGGTTTGACGGCGGGCGAAGCCTACTGTTCATACCGTCGACGGTATTGTCGGCGTATTCCGTTTAACCGGAAGGCGTAAGAATAACCAGTACAATTTAGCACACACTAACAAACCGGATTGGAAAAATCAACGCTTTTGGAGAAATTTTTCCGAAAGTCGCGATAAAGCGTCGGAAAACGCGGCTTGCCAAGCCGCCAAGGACCTGTAACAAAACAACCTTTACAATCGTCTTTTTTTAACCACGGAATACACGGAATAACGGAATAGACGGAAGTGTAAAAATTCCGTGTTTTTCCGTCTTTCCGTGTGTTCCGTGTTAAAAAACAAAAAATGAAAATGTTCGATTTTTTGTGCAATTGTAAAGGTTGTTTTGATACGGCTCCTAAACTGCCAAGCCGCTCTCACACGCTAATTCCCCGCTTCCCGCTCCCGGCGGTCCCCTTCGAAATCTTTCGCGTGCTCCAGAAGACGGACGATTTCGACACAGGCGTTCGCCTGCTGCGCCCCGACCCCCGGCGTCCGGAGCGTGTCCGGCATCGGCTCGTCCGGGCCGACGGATGTCACCTGCAGCAATTTGCCGTTCACTCCCAGCCGGATCAGCTCTTCCCGGGCTTTCATCGCCCGGGCATATCCGAGCGTGTAGAGGTTGTTCGTATAAATCCCCTGCTCGTTCGAAGTGTGCCCTTTGATCATCACCTTGTAGGGGGAACCGCGGAGCTGGTCGGCGACCTGCCGGAGTTCCTGCTTGGCCTGATCGGTCAGTTCGTCCGAGCCGAGATCGAAGTAAATGATGCCGCCGACGACCTGGTCCCGACTGGGACGAATCGAGCGGACCTTGGCGTAATCTCCTTGCGGGGATAGCACCGGGTTGCCTCCCCGGAGCGTGTCGTTTCGGCGGGCCCGGCCGGTGCTCCGGATCTGCGATTTGCTGGAATTCGCCGGCGTTTGCGCCCCCGGAGCCGCAACCTGCGTGTTGGCATACCCGAACTGCGAGCTGAACGATTCGACGACGGCGGTCGTTTTCGTCTTTTCCAGCGAACTCATCGCGAAAAGCATGATAAAGAACGTCAGCAACAGCGACATCATATCGCCGTAGGTCAAAACCCAGTCCGGTGCCCCGGCGGGCGGACATTTCTTCTGAGGCATGATTTCAAAGGCTGTGGGCTGTAGGCTGTAGGCTGTAGGGAACGGTTGGAAAACGAGTCCCATAGCCTAAGGTCTACAGCCTTTACATAAAGTTCTGTTTCAGCGATTTATTACGTTGCAAAAAACAAACAAAATTGACGATTCGACCGAACCCCTTCCCGCAACCGCAGGTTGAATTCCTACAGACTACAGACTACAGACTACAGACTACGCTCCGGCTTCTTCCTCGGCGGGTCGGGAGCTCGGCGGGACGAACGTCAGTAATTTCTGTTTGATAACCCGGGGGTTTTCGCCCGCCTGAATCGCGATCACCCCGCGAACCGTGATTTCCATGCGCAGAAGCTCATCAGCGCTGAAAAATGACAGTTTGTCGGACAAGGGAAGGCACACCGCGTTGGCCGCGACCGCCCCGTACAGCGTCGTCAACAAGGCGACGGCCATCCCGGAGCCGATCGTGTCCGGGTTCATGTCACCGAGCATGATGACCAGGCCGACCAGGGTGCCGATCATCCCGAACGCCGGACAGTATTTCCCATAGGAGTCCAGCAGAGCTTTTCCTCCTTCGTGCCGGCCCGCGACGGCGTCCAGCTCGGTCCGCATGATGCTTTCGACGATGTCCGCGCCCATACCGTCGATCGCCATCCGAACGCCGAGCTTCAGAAACGAATCGTTGATTTCGTCCATCCGGTTTTCCAGGGAAAGAAGTCCTTCCCGGCGAGCCGATTCCGCGAGGGAGACGACCTGTTCGATCACGACAACGACATCGGGGGCGGTGTTGAAAACCGTCTTTTTGACCACCCCGACGAATTTCATGATATGTTTGAGCGGAAAACAGACCATGACCGTGGTGCCTGCCCCGAGAAACACCATGAGAACCGACGGCAAATCGTAAAATGCCGACAGCGGTGCCCCCGCGTAAAGAATCGAGGCCACAATCAAAATCATCGACAGCGATATGCCCGCGACCGTTCCGATGTCCATATCTTATTCCTTCGAGCCGTTCCTTCGGCCTAATACGGTTACTGTTATTTAGCCGGTACCCCGCGTCAATCGAGCCGGTACCACCGCGCCAACGGTATCGTTATTCCATCTCCAAATCGCAGGGGGCGTATTCCTGCCGGGGGACGAGGTTTTTCGCCTGCTGGTATGTCATCACCCGGCGAACGACTTCTTCGAGCGATTCCCGGACCATGAGTGTTTCGTGGGACAGGAGCGTGATGAGCGTGTCCGGACAACTCTCGATCATCCGAATACATTCGGCGTTGAGGACGAACTCGCTCCCATTAAGTCGTGTCAATCGGACCATTTTTTATTCAAGGCTATAGGCTGTAGACGATAGGAACAGTTGGGAAATAGGTTCTGTTGCCCACGGCCTGCATCTACAGCCTTGACTCAAAGTTCTGTTTCCAACACAGTACAAATAAAAATAAACGAAAAACAAATTGGTTTGTCCGAAACCAATCTCGCAACCGAAGGTTGCATTCCTACAGCCTACAGCCTACAGCCTACAGCCTTTTAGCTGACCGCACGCAGCAGGGCGTCCATCATCGTGTTCGTCGTCGTCACGATCTTCGCGTTCGCCTGATACATCGTCGAGGCGAGGATCATGTCGATCAAGTCCTGTCCGATATCCGTATTCGAAAGCTCGATCGAGTTGCTCTTGATAACCCCGGCCGTCCCCGAACCCGGTGCTCCGATAATCGCCTGCCCGCTCGCGACTCCTTCACGGTAAAGGTTGTCCCCCTGCTTGAGCAACCCTTCGTTGTTCGCGAACGTCGCGAGCAAAACCTGCCCGATCGGCCGTGTCACGTTGCTGCTGAACGTTCCGTAAATGATTCCGTTTTCGGCGATCGTGTACTTTTCGAGAATCCCCGCCCCGGCCCCGTCCTGCGATTGCATCGTCATTTCCGGCTTGGTCGTCGAAAGGGCCGCGACCGCCGACATGTCCATATCGAACGAAAACACCATCGGGCTTTGGCTCGCTTCGTCCGTTCGCTGGACCGTAACCGTCGCGTTCGTCGCGTCGATAAACGCCCCGTTCGAATCGAAACGGAGCAGCCCGGTCCCCAAGCCGATCGCGTTTCCGCTCGGCGGCTGGTTGTCGTTCGAATCGGCGTACCAACGATAAATCGTCTCCGTGTCGGTTTTTTCCTGGAGCACCATCGTCATTTTGACGTCGACCGGAGCTCCGAGGGAGTCGAAGACCTGCATCGACATCGTAGTGCTCTCGCCGTTCGCCTCTTGCACCTCCGTAAAGCCGAGATCGATCGGCGTGTTGTTCATTCGGAAAGAGCTCGAATCGATTTCAAGTTCGTTCTTGGTTCCCGAATTGCCGAGAATCGCGACCGAACCGGCGATCATTGTCGCCCCGGGCGAGCCGCCGTTGACATGTTGGCCGATCGTCCCCTGATCCGTCGGAATCAGCTCGACTCCGCCCGCAGGACGCAATCCGAACGATTCACTCAGAAACTTCAGGTAATCGCTCATCTTGGTCGATTCGGTGATCTCGAGCGTCTGCGTTTTCAGGTTGCTCTCCCCTTTCGAAGGGGTAAAACTGAGTGTCCCGAGTTCAAATGCGGGAACGAGCCGCCCATCTTCCGTATACTTGCCGACATCGACCATTTTGGTGTTCTCGTTGGCGAGAATGTTTCCCCGTCCGGCCATACTCAACGGCGGATGGGCGACCGGATCGCTCGTTAGCTCGGCATCGGACACTTTGTCGATGTAACTGGCCCCGGCATCCAGATTGTTGATCGTCGTCACTTTGTAAAACGAATCGGGATCGGACGCCGTTGCCCGGTAAATGTTGCGTGCCGTCCAACCGTCGGGATTCGGTTCGGGGACCGGGATGTCCGAAAGGAGGATTTGACCGCCGCTAACCGTGAGCGAATCGCTCAAGGCCGAGGGCCGGCTTTCGTTGCCGTTTGCATCGACATAGGTTACATAATAAGAATACGTGCCGCTCAATCGGCTTTGGTCGAGTTTTGGACCGGATTCCTGAATCGAAGCGGACGAGGTGGTATCCGTGTAGGTTGTCGGGTTGGTCGACAAATCCAAATCGGTAACCTTATAAAAATCACCGCTTGCCGTCGGATCGTCCGGTTTGTCCGCCCGATAGATCCGAAGCTGTGTGTAAGGTGCGGTCCCGGCCGGCAGCCCGGTCAGTTGGATGCTGTTTTCGCCCGATGCGACGGTTGCGCTGATCGGGGCGGAGTAATCCGATTCGACGCCGTTGGCATCGACAAAGACGAACCGGTACAGGTAATCTCCTTCGGCAACCGACCCGGTGCCGGCGACGCCGGTTCCGCTTGTCCCGGCCGTTTCAACGCCCGGCTTCGGAACCTGCGAACTGCTTAGCGACTCGGTCCCCGGCGAACTCTTGCTCAAATCGGTCAATTGCTCACTATTCAATACGGTCCCCTGCGTCGCCTCCGGACCGGTCGCGTTGAGCAACCCGTCGAGCACGACGTTTTCCGTCGCCTCGGCAATCTTCATTTCCCCGACCGGAATGCGCAGAGTCGTAATCTTGTCCGTTTGAATCTGAAATTTGCTGTTGACGGAGTAACCCATCACATACATTCCGTCGGTCGTTACCAAATCCTGGTTGGCGGTGAGCTTCATCACCCCGTTGCGGGTATAGTAACGCAGGCTCGGATTGTTCGGGTTTGGTTGAACAACAAAAAAACCGTCCCCCTGAATCGCCATATCCGTGCTGGTCATACCTCCCTTGACGGTCCCTTGGGTAAAGTTGGTCGTTACCCCCGTCAAAGTAACGCCGAGCCCGATCTGCACCGGATTGGCCCCCCCGTTGTACTCGCTCGGATAGGAACCGTAGGTGTAAGTCCGCGAAAACATGTCCGCGAAATCGGCTCGGTTTGACTTGAAACCGACCGTATTGGCGTTGGCAAGGTTGTTACCGATCACGTTGATCGAACTTTCGGCGGCCTGCAAGCCCATGCTCGCCGTGTTCAGTGCTTGATTGAGACTGAGACCCATTTGATAACTTCAGGTAAAAATATTTAACCGGTACTCCGCGTTTTAGCCGGTACTTCGCGATCGAACCGATACTCGCGTAATTCAACACGCGATATTAAGAAAATTGATACCATCCCATGGGATGGTATCGACATTCCAACAGAGCGGCAACCAGAGAAAATCAAGAATTATGGTCAAAATCGCTAAAAGACAGGCATATAACCCAATCTGCCCATTATTCCGCTGCGCTGGCATCTTCCTCTTCCGCGGCGACGGGAGCCGTATAAGAAAGCGGCATCGGAATCACTAGCGAATACGTGATCGTATCGATCGGTTTATCCTGTCGACCGAGCCAAAACGCGGATCGTAACGGCGCTTGGCGGCGAATCCGCACAACGGCGCGAACCGCTCCGGGCAGCGAGCCGATTTCGTCCATGTCCCAGTAATCGAGCCATTCTTCGTTCTCGGAATCGTAATAATAGAATTCGACCCCTTCGACTTCCGGGGCCAGCGGCTCGTCGTACCGCTCGTATTCCTCTTCTTTTCCTTCGTCAACCGCGTATTCCGTAACATTACGGTCCAATTGCCGCCGAAAAAGGCCGTATTGAACCGTGAAACGGTCGAACGCCAGCCCCAGCGACCCGACCGTCCGCTCGGGTCGGGATTCATCCTCGCTCAGCCGGCCTGTGTCTTTCCCGAGATAATACAAGGTCGTCTTCGTTGGAGACACGCGATCCCCCAGGGCGTTTCCTTCCCCCAAAACCCAATCGGTTTTGTAGGTTTCCCCTCGCGGCAGGCGGCCGGAATCGATTTGGATCCATTCCAAAGAGCCGTAAATGCCCGGCATCGTCCCGATCGCCGATTCGGGGACCTCGTCCCAGTTTGAGTCTTCGGCGGTCGTCCCGTCGGTGCCGGACATTTCCATAAGGGCACCGACATCGCCGAACGCGGAGGTAAAAATGCTCGTATCGATCTCAAGGTTTTCCTTAGGCTGGGCGATCACGACACTTCGAATATCCCTCGCGATTTTTTCGAGGACCGCTCGCCCCAATTGCGATTCTTCGACCTCCGTGCGGCTGACGTCCAGGAGCCGCAAATGCGTGTCGATCGCCATTCCCACGATCATGAGAACGACGCTCATCAGCAACAGCGCGATCAAGACCTCCGCAAGCGTAAAAGCATTGCGGAAGTAGAGGACGGAGGACAGAGGACGGAGGACAGGGGGACGGTGACTGACCGTTTCCCGTAAAACCAGGCTTTTCTTGTCTTTTCCTGTTCGAAAGAACGAGAATAGACTCTGCACCAAAATCCTGTCCTCTGTCATCTGTCCTCTAACATCTGTCCTCTGCAAAAAAAACCGCCCCTTCGCAAGGCGAAGAGACGGTCTATTTTATTCAACCAGGGGGTTCCGGATCAAGGCGGTCAACAAAGATTGGCGCCTCAAGAGTCTATCGTTTTGGCCTCGATCCGAACGTAAACTGGTTTTTGCTTCCGAACAACCTGATTTATTCCAAGCCTGTCCTTTGGGAGTCGCGGGAAAAGCTCAAGGATGCCGGATTTTTTAATACTAGTTGCAGCACGGGGCACAAGCGGCCGGTTCGCACGGTTCGCAGCTCGCGGGACCGCACGGGTTGCAGCCACGGACCTTGAAGCAGTTGCGCAGCTTCGAGAAGAAGCCGGCGAAGGGACGGCAGCAAGGATCGCAGCAAGCGGCGTCACAAGCACCACAAGCGGGTTCGCACGGGGCACAAGCCGGTTCGCACGGAGCGGCACAAGCCGGTTCGCACGGAGCACAAGCGGCGGGTTCGCACGGAGCGCAACCGGCCGGTTCGCACGGGGTGCAAGCAGCGGCCAAACGGCACTTCAGAGCGGCCAAACGGCAATGAAACTTCTGGAACGGACGGCAAACCGGAGCACAAGCGGGTTCGCACGGGGCACAAGCCGGTTCGCACGGTTGGCAAGCGGCGGGTTCGCACGGGGCACAAGCGGCGGCCGGTTCACAAGGGCTGCAACCTTGATGGACCGAGAAAAGCCGACCGAAGAAGCCCGCGTTCGCGAAGCTCGTTGACAAAGCAAGAATAGCAACTGCCAACATCGAAACAATAACTTGACGCTTCATTAGAAAATCTCCTTTTGTAACTTTGGGGTAACTTGAACAAATCAGGCAAAATGCCCAGTCTACACTCTTGCTTATCCTT
>JAVBQI010000049.1:0-14551 GCA_031549145.1 Thermoguttaceae bacterium
CGGGGGAGAAACTCAAAACAAACAGAAGAACTGGGCGCTCAAGGGAGCCGAACAACGAGCGGCCCGAGCGGTCAGCCGGGTCGTCAAGGTCCGGTGCGAGCAAGACAAATTAACCCTTTTGCAGCAGCCGGGGGTGCTTCGGAACCGGACAGTGCCGATCGGCGATTCCATGGAAACGGCCTCACAGGAGTTGGTCCAATTCGTCTGGGATTATATGGAAACCTGGGACATCGCCGGGGAAAATCATTATTGGCGTCCTTTGCTGAAGGTGCAGGTCGGCCCGGGCGCCGAAACACGATTCGAACAATTTCAATCGACCCTCCGGGAAAGCGGTTTCGGGGTCGAAAAGGCAAAATAGCGGCGTCTAACGAAATGATATATACTAGCCCCCAAGCGTAAGCGCGGGGTGATTGAGCTCATCTCTGACTCTATATCACCCCGCGCTTACGCTTGGGGCTAGTACAAATGCTATCCGCTAACAACCAACTATGCGACGACGTAAAGGTAATGGGATGGACGAGATCGAGGCGGGGCAGGACTCCTTTCTCGATATCGTTTCGAACATCGTGGGAATTCTTGTTATTCTCGTGATGGTTGCCGGGGTACGCGCCAAAGGGATGCCGAAAATCGATCGGGACTCGCCGGTCGCGGACGCCGTCAACGAGCCGCAAATGCGGGAAGCGTTCGAAAGTCTGACCCAAAAGTCGCAAAACTTCGAAATCGTTCAAGCGGAAACCCGTTCGATCGGCGCGGAGGTTCGGCATTTGCAAGAGATTCTCGCGACCCGATCGCGGGAACGAGGAGAACTGATCGGATTGCTCGGCATTCTCAAGACGGAATACGATCTCGCGAGCGAAAAGCTCTCCGAATCCGAAAAGGAAAAACTCGCGATCGAAAGGCAACTCCGGGAAATCGACGACAAACTGACGGAAGCGGGCCGGACCAAGGCCTGGTTGCTGCAAAACCGCCCGCAGGCGACCGTGCTTGAGAATCTGCCGACCCCGCATTCGCAAACGGTCAACGGCAACGAAGCGCATTTTCGTTTGAAAGGGGGACGAATCGTGCATGTTCCCTTCGAAGCGCTGATCCAAAAAATGGTTTCCGAGGTCAAAGGTCGGATTTCGGATGTCGCGAAAAAAGGGGAATG
Source organism: Thermoguttaceae bacterium (assembly GCA_031549145.1). Lineage (GTDB taxonomy): Bacteria > Planctomycetota > Planctomycetia > Pirellulales > Thermoguttaceae > JAVBSX01. The sequence goes on from JAVBQI010000049.1 coordinate 1,148, forward strand.
GAGCGGCTCCGTCGGGCCGTTGGAAGGTTTCGCGATGCCGTATCGGGTCATCGTCCGCAACATTCGTGATTCCCGGGGCGTAGGATACGGCATCGATTTCGCGGAAAGCGAGATCGTCCCGGAGCAAGATGCGATGGGCGAAACGTTGGAGCAGGCCTTTGCCCCGCAGTCCGATTTTCAACGGCGGCTGACCGCGTACCGACAGGACCTTTATACGCTCACGCTTTGGGTTTACCCCGATTCGTTCGAGGAATACCAAAAGGTCAAAAAATATCTTTTCTCGCGAGGGTACAAAACGGCGGCGCGGCCGCTCAATTTCGACGACCCGATCGCGGCCTCCTCGCACGGAACGAAATCTTCGACGCAATGATTGCGAGAAGCATGCAAAATATCGCGTCCTTTCGAGTTTTCGTCATTTCGAGCGAAGCGAGAAATCTCACCCTCGCCCGAAGATTCGGAATTCCCGACCCTTACGCGAGGGTGAGATTTCTCCTTACGCGTTGCTTCAGTCGAAATGACGACCGTGTTTTTTGGCGAAGGTTATTTTTACGTCTTTGCCGTTGTGTGTAGTTTTGACCGCATTGCTGCAATCCGCCAGTCATTTCCGTTCCCCGGTGTTGATCGGCGTCTCGTTTCGCGGTATAACGACGCAAAGCTTTTGTCCCGCTTCGGGACCGGCGTCTGCGCCGCCCGGCTAAACCGTTGCACCCTAACCTAAGGAGTTTTTTATGAAATTCGGCATCAACCTGTTGCTTTGGATCGATACGCTGACGGACGACAAATTTCCGCTTTTGGACATGATCAAGGGAATCGGATACGACGTCGTCGAGCTTCCGATGTTCGATAAAGACGTCCCGAACGCGGCCAAATGGGGCAAAAAACTCGACGAGCTCGGACTTCTCCGAAGCGGGACCTGTGCTTACGGGCCGGACGACAACATGATCAGCGCGGACAAAAAGGTCCGGCGGCAGGGGATCGACACCAACAAGGCGATTCTCGATTGCTGCGCGGCGGCCGGCTGCTCGGTGATGGCCGGAAACTCCGCCTCGTCGCTCGGCGTCTTTTCCGGGCAGGGCCCGACCGAAGACGAGTTCAAATGGGCCGTCGAAGGGATGCAGGAGGTCGCCGAACATGCTCAAAAGGTCAACGTCCAGATCGGAATGGAAGCCCTCAACCGCTTCGAGGCGTATTTCGTCAACTGCGCGGCCGACGGCGTCAAATTCGTGAATGCCGTCAACAACCCGTATTGCGGGATGATGTACGACACGTTTCATTCCCATATCGAAGAGAAAAGCATCCCGGAAGCGATCCGTTCGCTCAAGGGAGTTCTCAAGCACGTTCACATTTCGGAAAACGACCGCAGCACCCCGGGAACCGGGAACGTCCGCTGGGACGAGAATTTCGACACGCTGCACGAAATCGGGTACGACGGGCTGTTGGTGGTCGAAGCGTTCGGGCTCGCCCTCTCGAAGCTGGCGGCGGCGACGAAAATCTGGCGCCGCATGTACGTCGATGAGAAACAGTTGGCGACCGATGCCCTTGCGTTTATGAAACGCGAAGTTGCCAAACGCTGGAAGTAGGGGGAGTGGGAAGTGGGAAGAGGGAAGAGAGCCGCGACCTACGGTCGCGGAGTCCCATTTTCAATTTTCAATTCCCCTCTGTCCTCTGTCCAAATTTCTAGCGAAAGGCGGGTTTTCCAAGACTCGATTTCGCTCTCGGGCAGCAGCAGGGCGGCCGTCGCGAAGGCGTCGCTTTCGGCGGCGGTCGCGGCCGAGACCCAGCAGCGGCGGTGCCGGGATTCGAACCGGCCGGATCGCGGGTTGAAAACATGCTCCCCGCGAACGGTCGTTCCCGAAGCACTGATCGCCTTGCGACGGATCGACTGCCGGATCAGTCGATGGTCCGGCCCGATTTCGACCTCCCAACCCTCGTCCGGCTTCGGGTGGTCGAGGGCCAACACCGTGCTCCGGTCCGCCCAAAGGATCGACTCGGTTAATTCGTAATGCTCCAAAATTTTCGCGGCGAGGTCGAGAGCGTAACCTTTGCCGATGCCCCCCAAATCGATTTGAAGATTCTCGGTCAACGAACCAACTCTCGGCGGTTGGGTTCGCAATTCGAATCGCGGGAGGTTTTCGTTTCGCGGACAATCCCCGGAACGAAACGCGACATCGAACAGCCCCGCGGTTGCGATCCGGATGGTTTCGGCGATTTCCAGACAGCGGAAGGTTTCGAGCGAAACCGGGGCAAACTGCCCCTGCCGGAGCCGGTTGAGCCTGCCAACGTCGCTGCCGGGGACGAACCGGCTCAAAAACGTTTCGAGCCGGGCGATTTCCCGGAACACCTCTTGTGCGACTTGTTCGGCGAAAAGCGGATCCTCCGCGAAAAGCAGAATTCGGAAGGTCCCGTTCATGATTTCGTCCCGAAACTCAAGCGGTTCGGCGATCGTTCGGCGGGAATTGTTGATAATTCGCGATGATTTCCGTGACATGACCGTTGAGTACTCCGCTTGCGTTTTATACCGTAGCCGGTATGGGCGGTAGGCTTCGCCTTCCGTCAAATCGCGGCCTCGTTGGGCCGCTGCCGTGTTGAAGACGGGAATTCTAACCGGCTTGAGTATAGCCGCGAAGCGCGTCTTGAGTTTGGTATTTTTTTGCAGGATAAACAAAATCTACAGCATGAGAAGAAATCTTTCAATCCGGCAAAGAGCACGCGATATATGACGGTTTCCGCACACGCCAAAGAGCGGGCATTCGAGCGATACGGCGTTCGTTTTTCAAAAAAACGCTGGGAATCGTTTGAACGAACGGTCCGCAACCCGAAATTCGCGATCCGTCTGCAAGGAGAGCGGCTCGCCTGCTATTTCGAAAAGCAATGGTTTCTCGTGATTTGCAAGGAAAACGGCGCGGTCTTGACGTTTTTAAACCCGGAGGATGCGAGCGAGGAAGAGAGGCAATTTTTGAGAAATGACGAACGATACCTTCGGAGCAACAACGACACCTTTCGCGTTCTGGAGCGGAATTCGGCTTCGAGCATGGGAATAGGGGACATTCGCCCGACGGAACGGTCGAAGGAGCGCCCGGTCGGTTTGCCGTCGACATTGGCGGAAAACGAGTTGCCGCCGGAAGTCCTCGAATCGGCGGAAAAACTCATGAAAAAACTGTGCAAGGACGACACAAAACCGACTCGATAGGCCTCGCCTTTTCTGTTGGTGCATCCTGTTTGGCCTTGCGTTTCGCGTCATTTCGAAGAGGAGCCGGAAAGAAACCGTACCCGCGCACTGACGGTACTCAAACGAACCGGAAAAACAAGGATAGGAACGATTCCCGGAGGTTTTGGCATTGTCCGCCAAAGTGATTTTTGCTAAACTACCGCCTTTATTCGGGCAAGTACCCCGCTGCGTCATTTTCCAATTCCAAAGAGGAAGGGAATCCTATGATTAAAGTTGCCATATTGGCCGGTGGCCTCGGCACGCGACTTTCTGAAGAGACGGAACTGAAACCGAAACCGATGGTGGCGGTCGGCGAATATCCGATTCTTTGGCATATCATGAAGTATTTTTCCAGCTTCCGGCTCAAGGAATTCTACGTCGCGACCGGGTATAAGGAAGAGGTCGTCAAAGACTACTTTATCAAGTACCATTTCTCGCACGGCAGCATCGGCGTCGATTTGGCGGACGGCACCATCACGAATTACACCCGACCGTCTGAGGATTGGCGGGTCAATATGATCGCAACAGGCTTGCATACGCAAACGGGCGGACGAATCCGGCGGATGCGGGAATATCTTTTCGGCCAGGAACCGTTTATCGTCACTTACGGTGATGGTTTGGCGGATGTCGATATCGACGCGCTCCTCGCGTTTCACAAATCGCATGGGAAACTGGCGACCGTGACCGCCGTGCGCCCGCCGGCCCGGTACGGGGCGATCAACTTCGACGGGGACCGCGTCGAATCCTTCAGCGAAAAACCGCAGACGGGCGAAGGGTGGATCAACGGCGGCTTTATGGTTTTCAATTCCGGGGTTTTCGATTACCTGGAAAACGACGACGATTCCCTGGAACGGGAAGGGTTGGAGCGAATCGCGGCCGACCGGGAACTGATGGCGTTTCGACACGACGGTTTTTGGCAATGCATGGATACCTTGCGCGACAAGAAATACCTCGAATCGCTTTGGCTCTCCGGAAACGCACCTTGGAAAGTCTGGACGCCTCCCATCCAATTGAAGATTTGGCGAGCGGCCTAGTCCCTTCCTCGCGGTTTTTGACATCAAGGAGAAGAAGGGGACGCATGCCGTTTTTCAACGATATTTACCAGGATCGCCGCGTGTTCGTAACCGGGCATACGGGATTTAAAGGAAGCTGGCTGCTCGCGATCCTCGCGAAACTGGGAGCGAAATGTCGCGGATTTTCCCTGACGGAACCCGTCAGCGATCCGAATCATTTTTCGCTTTTGAACCTCTCCTGCGAGGACATTCGCGGCGATGCCCGGGATTATCCGGGCCTGCGAAAAGCGATCGACGATTTTCGCCCGGAGATCGTTTTTCACTTGGCGGCCCAACCTTTGGTCCGGTACTCCTACGACCATCCGCTGGAAACGATTGCGACCAACGTTCTCGGAACGGCGAATCTCCTCGACGCCTGCCGCCACTGTCCTTCCGTTCGGGGGATCGTCGTCGTCACCACGGATAAAGTCTACGAAAATACGGAGAGCGACTCGGGGTATCAGGAAGAAGACCGGTTGGGGGGACACGATCCTTACGCGGCGTCCAAGGCCTGCGCGGAATTGGTTGTTGGGTCCTACCGGAATTCCTTCCTGGGCTCGCAAAATCAACGGCTCGCCAGCGCCCGGGCCGGCAACGTGATCGGCGGCGGCGATTGGGCGGCGGATCGGTTGATCCCCGACCTCGTGAAATCCGCCGTGCAGGGAGAAATCACGTCGATCCGAATGCCGGACGCCGTTCGGCCCTGGGAACATGTTTTAGAACCGCTTTTCGGTTATCTTCTCCTTGGCGAACACCTTTTCCGAGGCGAAGAAAAGTATGCCGAAGCCTGGAACTTCGGCCCGGACGAGGAAAGCTGCGTCCCGGTGGGCGTTCTCGCCGAAAAAGCCGCCTCGTTCTGGAATCGTATCCGAACGAATTGCGCCGCCCCGCCCCGGGCCGCCTTTCACGAAACCGGACGGCTATACCTTCAATGCGGCAAAGCCCGAACCCGGCTGGGCTTGTCACCGATCTGGGATTTCGAAGAGACCGTGCGCGCGACAATCGAATGGTACCGGGATTATTATGAAAACCGCGAAGTGTCGACCCTTGCCCAACTGGAACGATATCTTGCCCGCGCCCGGGAAAAAAACGCCGTTTGGACGAGTTGAGGCCCGATGAAAACAACACGATTATCCCTGCCCGGAGCATATGTGATCGACCTTGCACCGCACGGCGATTCGCGAGGCCGTTTCACGAGACTGTTTTGTGCGAAAGAACTCGCGGCCGTCGGGCTGGACAAGCCGATCGTCAACATCAACCACTCCCTGACGGAAAAGCGAGGAACGATACGAGGGATGCATTTCCAACATCCCCCGCACGCCGAAATCAAAATCATCAAATGTCTCCGCGGGGCCATTTTCGACGTCCTCGTCGATCATCGACCGGATTCGCCGACCTACCTGCGATGGGAAGGGGTCGAATTGACGGAATCGAACGATCGGATGATCTACATTCCCGAAGGATTCGCCCACGGTTTCCAGAGTTTGACCGATCATGTCGAAATGCTCTATTTGCACACGGAGTATTACGAAAAGTCGAGCGAAGGCGGATTGAGATTCGACGATCCCAAAATCAAGATCGCCTGGCGATTGCCCCCAACGGAAATTTCGCAACGCGATCTTTCTTTTGCCTTTCGTTGAAGAGACGATCGATCAAACCGTGAACACCTCGAAGCCCTTTCCTTCCATGAAATGCCGATTCTGCAACACCGAATTGAACCGCGTTTTCGCCGATCTGGGTACGGCCCCGCCGTCCAATTCGTTCCTTTCCGAATCGCAGCTTCAACAAGGCGAAGTTTACTATCCGCTCAAAGTGTACGTTTGCGACCATTGTTTTTTGGTCCAGCTCGATGAATTCAAGAAATCGACCGAAATTTTTTCCGAAGACTACGTCTACTTCAGCAGCGTTTCGAGTTCCTGGCTGGATCATTCCCGGCGGTATGTTCACGAAATGCGGGACCGGCTCTCGCTGAAGCCGGATTCCCTGGTCGTGGAAATCGCCTCGAACGACGGTTACCTGCTGCAATACGTCAAGGAATGTGGAATCCCGTGCCTCGGCATCGAGCCGACGCACGGCACCGCCCAGGCCGCCCGGGAAAAGGGAATCGAGGTTCTCGAATCGTTTTTCGGCGTCGCCTTGGCGAACGAACTGAAAAGCGGCGGCCGCCAGGCCGATTTGCTCCTGGGGAACAACGTCCTCGCCCATGTCCCGGACATCAACGATTTCGTCGAAGGGCTGAGCCTCGCGATCAAACCGACCGGCACGATCACGATGGAATTCCCGCACCTGCTCCGGCTCGTGGAGGAAGGTCAGTTCGACACCATTTATCACGAACATTTTTCCTACCTGTCGTTGACGACGGTGTGCCGGATCTTTGCCGAACACGGTCTCCGGATTTACGACGTGCAGGAGCTCTCGACGCACGGCGGCTCGCTCCGCATTTTCGCGAGGCTGGAGGCGAACCGGGCGATCCCGGTCGCGGAATCGGTCCCCGCGCTGCTGGAAAAAGAACGTCGTGAGGGAATTTCGACGCCGGAATTTTACGATCATTTCTCCCGGAAAATCGAAAAAATCAAATGCGACTTCCTGGAATTCCTGCTCACACAAAAACGACTCGGCAAAAAAGTCGCCGCCTACGGGGCCGCGGCGAAAGGGAATACGTTGCTCAACTATTGCGGCGTCCGGAGTGATTGGATCGAATTCGTTGCCGACCGCGCGGCCTCGAAACAAGGCAAACGGCTGCCCGGCTGTCGGATTTCGGTCGTCCCCGAATCGCGTTTGAAGGAAAGCCGGCCGGATTATGTGATCTTATTCCCATGGAACATCAAAAGCGAATTGGAAAAACAGCTCGCCTACATCCGGGAATGGGACGGAACATTCGTAACGGCGGTCCCACAATTGACTTTGTTTTAAGAAATGAAAATACTCGTAACGGGAGCCAACGGGTTTGTCGGGAAATACGTCGTCCGCGCGTTGCTGGCGGCGAACCACGAAGTCGTCGCCTGCTCGCTGGAACCGGAATCCGTGGAACCGCGACATGCCCGCCTGCGGTATGTTTCCGCCGATTTGAGTCAACCGCGAGGGGATTGGTTCGAGGAATTCGGCAAACCGGATGCGGTGATTCATCTGGCTTGGGGCGGGCTGCCGAATTACGGCGAGATGTTTCACATCGAAGAGAATTTGTGGAGTAGCTATTTTTTCGTAAAACGGTTAGTCGAAAGCGGCCTGAAGGACGTAACCGTGATCGGGACCTGCGCGGAATACGGGCTGCGGGAAGGCCGTCTTTCCGAGGACGATCATCCGGCACCGAACACGGCGTATTCGGTCGCCAAAAATTCCTTGAGGATGTTTTTGGAAGAATACCGCAAGAAAACGGATTTTCACTTCAAGTGGATCCGCTTGTTTTACATGTTCGGGGAAGGACAGAACAAACGCTCGCTTTTGGAACTGCTCAAAGCCGCGATCGAACGCGGCGAAACGCAATTCGACATGAGCGGCGGCGAACAGTTGCGGGATTACCTGCCCGTTGAACAGGTCGCGGCGAACATCGTCAGAATCGCGACGCAGAACAGGGTCACGGGGATCGTCAATTGCGGAAGCGGCACGCCGACCTCCGTCCGGAAGCTGGTCGAAGAGGATTTGAAAAAACGCGAAAAACAAATCAAACTTAATTTCGGGTTCTATCCTTACAATTCGAACGAGCCGATGGCGGCGTGGGCGGACATCCGCAAACTCGAATCGATTTGAACCTGTCCTGACATTTTCCCGAACGCCCGTTGCGTCGGGTTCGATAGAAACTCAATCCCTGCCATTCCGATCATGGACTCACTTTTGGAGAATACGGGAGACACGAAAACGCCGCTCGTCGTTTATTTGTCGCGACGAAAAGACAAAGGCGGCAGGCAGCTGTTTTCCAATTTCGCCGCTTCTTACCGGAAGCATCCCGCCGGGTGTCCGCATACGCTCATCGTCGTGAAAAAAGGGTTTCAAAATCACCCGGAAGAATGGGATCAGTGGAAGACGGCGTTGGCAGGCGTCTCGTTCCTGGAAAGAGAAATTCCCGACGAAACTTACACGTTTTGCGATCTCGTCCCACGGGAATTTCCGGACCGCTATATCCTTTTCCTGACGGCGCACAGTGAAATCCTGGTGGACGGCTGGCTTGAATTTTACATGCGGCACGCCGATCCGAATCGGATGCTGGCGGCACACGGTGCACACGGAACGTTTTATGACGGCTGGAATGACGTCAATTTGCATGATCGGTCCCAGGGTACGAGTTCGCAGATTTTCAGGAAAAGGCCGCGCCGGGCGATGATCAATGCGCTTTACGGCACGCTGCTTCGATGGTTTCCCGGGCCGAGAGTTTCCTTCGAGAATCCTTTCAATCCGCCGCCGGAATCGCATTTGCGAACCAACGCGTTCATGACCCCGCCCGGCATCCTCGATCGGATCGACTGGCCCGCTCCGGACGAACTCCGCGTCAAACGCTGTACGTACATTTTCGAATGCGGACGCCTCGGCTTCTCGGCCCAGGCGAGAAAAGCGGGAATGGAAGCGTTCGTCGTCGGTTCCGACGGGAGAAAAACGCCCGTTGCCGAGGCGTATTCGGCCGAGACGTTCGCTTGCGAGAATCAACTGGAAAACATGATCGTCGCCGACAACCGGACGAGGGATTACGACACGTCTTCGCAGCATGCGAGGAGACGTTTTGAAAAAAATCTGTGGTATGACAAAACCCCCTATTTCCTCAAGGATTATGTTTCGACCCGGAAACAGGGAGGCCCTTGTCCGATTTGCGGTCATCGCCGGACCCATCTCATGTATGGGGCGGAAACCTTCGGTCTCGCCCCCGAGAAAAACGATGCCGGATATTACGGCTGCGAAGCGTGTCTTTCGCTGCATTGGGAGCCGCCGGTTCGCATGACGGATTACCACGAGACCGAGGCATGGGGGAACGAATCGCAGAGAGAGCAATATCGGCAATGGCGGTTGCGGTTGGTTCAAAAACATGTCGCACCGGGTTCGAGATGCCTTGACATCGGCGCCGGCGAGGGAACGTTCGTTCGCCGGTTGCTGGAAGCCGGTTACCGCTGCGAATGTTTGGAAAGCGATCCGACCCTGTGTGCCGCGTTGAAAAACGAATACGGCATCGCCGCGATCGAAAGCGACGATTTCGGCGGCGCTCTCGATGAGATGCGGGAATCCCCGGACTGCATCACGGCCTGGAACATTCTGGAGCATTTCGGCGATCCGAACGGGTTTCTCCGCGTCGTCGCGCGAAAATTGACGCCGGGCGGATTTTTCATCGCATCGTTGTCGAACCTTCATACGTTCGATTTCGACCTCGCCCAGGGGGCATGGGACTGTTTCGACGGATCGCGGCACCGGAGCTTGATGCCGCTGAAAATATTCACGGAACTGGCGGGGCATCTCGGTCTCGAGACCGTCGCGATCCGGCACGATGACATTTATTCCAAGACGGTCGATCGTCGGGTCTGGGAGACCCTTCTCGCCGGACAGGCCGCGAAAAGCGGTTTTGCGGGAGCCGCGAGGAAGCTTCTGGCGACGGCCGTTCGCAAGACACTCCCGCTCTTGGAGAAGAGGTCCGTATCGAACCACAATACGGTCGTATTTCAAAAATCGAAAGACATTTGATTCGGAAGGATTTCATGAAAGACCGTCCTTATATCAGCATCATCGTTCCCGTTTACAACGTCGAGGAATATCTCCGCGAGTGCCTGGATTCGATCTTGTGCCAGACGTTGGAGGATTTGCAGATTCTTTGCGTCAACGACGGTTCTTCCGACGGTTCGCTCGGAATTTTGCGGGAATATGAAAAAAAGGATTCGCGGATCGAAATCATCGACCAGCCCAACGCGGGCGTTTCGGCGGCCCGCAATACAGGCTTGAAACAAGCGAGAGGGCGATATACGCTGTTCGTGGATTCCGATGACACGATCGATCGGACGCTTTGTGAACGCGCCGGCGAAAAAGCGACGGTGACGGGAGCGGACATGACGTTTTTTTATTTTCAGCGTGCAGAGAACGCCGGGCCGTCGTCGATTTTCCGTTCTCTTCCGACCGAAGAAATGGTGAGCCCGGATCAAAAAATCGCCGTCGCCCGTTTCGGATTCCCCTGGCTCAAATTGTATCGGACCGATCTTTTGACGAAAAACGACATCGTCTTTCCCGAAGGACTGCGCTATGAAGACATTCTTTTTCATTGGCAATCGTTCGTCCTGGCCGGGAAGATCGCCGTCCTTCCCGAACCGCTCTACATTTACCGGGAACGTGCCGGTTCCATGCTCGCCGGCCGGGGGGAATACTTTTGCGACATCGTACCGATTTTCGAGCGGATCAAGCGGTTTTTGATTCAACACGGCGTCTACGAAGACTATAAAAATGAGTTTTTGCGATTCAAGCTCACGATGTTTCAAGACGCCTACCACGGCATTCGCGGGCCATACAAACCGCGGCTGGTCGGTTTAATCAAGGATTCCTGCGGCGAGGAGGAACGGCTTTACCGTCGAGAAAAAGGAAACGAACTGAAAGGAAAGGTCCGGGATTTTTTCGCCTCGCTCGACGGCGAAAAAACGGCTCGAATACGATACGCTCTCCGGGCGACGGCTTACACGATCGAAAGGTTCGTCGTCCGACTGATGCGAAATCGATTGAAAGAAAAAAATTGAACCCGTCAGGAAAAGACATGCCGAACAACATTCATATCGCGATTGCTTCCGACCGGAATTATCTCGTTCACGCCGGGACGTTGATCCGTTCCATTTGTGAAAACCACTGGAAACAACGCCTTTTTTTTCATTTGCTGACGATGGACGAGAGGGTTCCCGAAGACGAGAAACTCAAGCGATTCATTTCGGAGATTTCTTCGGAAAACGTTTCCCTCCAGGTTCATTGCCTGGACGAAAACTCTCCGTTAATCCGATCCATTCCGGACGGCTGCGCTATTTCCAGCCGATCCGCGTTCTTACGGTTCCTCGCCCCGGACCTGGTCGATGCCGAGAAGTTGCTGTACCTGGATTGTGATACGATCGTTTTGGACGATCTCGGCCCTTTGTTCGAAATGAACATGGGAGAAAAGACCCTTGCCGCCGTCTCCGATCTGTTCTCCGGTGTCAGAATGTTTTCCAAAGGGTTCGGGCTACAGTATTTCAATTCCGGGGTGCTATTGATCAATGCCCGTCAATGGCGGGAGAACGACGACCTGAAAAAAGTCATCTCCTTCACTGCGGGAAAATTCACGAAAATTTTCGCGGGGAAAAAACAGTACGGCGACCAGGACATCTTGAACCTGCTGTTTCTCGGCGATGTCATGTATCTTCACCCCAAATACAATGCGGTGAACCCGTTATTCCTGAGACGCGGCAGTTTTCGCGGAGAAATTTTCGAACAGGCGTATCGTAACCCGACGATCCTCCATTTCGCGGGGGGAGCGAAGCCTTGGAATCCCTGGGACGTTCATCCTTACTCCGGGATTTACTGGAAATACCGAAGAATGACGCCTTGGGCGGATTCCGATCCGGTTGATTCGACACTGTTGAAGAAAGTTTCTTATGTGTGCAAATCGTTCAAATACCGTTTTCAAGACATCATTTACCCCGGTCTCGATTTGGCCCGCCGGATTTTCGGCTATCCTTCGCGTATCGTGCCTCAGGGAACCGTTGAATTTCTCATCGCCCTGACCGCCGAAGAACCGGACTGACGGCGTTCGAAACCCCCGCCGGAGCGAACATGTCTTTCCCAAAGCGGAGGTCAACATAAACCGGTTAAAATTCCGTCTTCAGTACGATAGCGGCCCAACGAGGCCGCGATTTGACCGAGGGCGAAGCCTACCGCCCATACCGGCTACGGTATCGTTCGAAGCGGTAATCGCCGGAGCCGAGGGTTTGGCCTTCTTTCTCGCCGGGCAGGAAGATCGTCGCGCTCGTGTTGACCGGGATCGAGACGTTCAGCACGAATTTGTTCCCTTTTTTCGTCCAGGAACTTTTGATCGGACCGTAAGGGGAATCGTGTTCCGCCTTAACCCAATCGAGTCCGGGAACCGGCTGCGGGGCGATCACGAATTTTTTGAACGCGACCGCCGCCGGATCGGTTTGCCCGCCGACGACGGAAACCGTCGGGTCGAGCCGGATGCCGGCCAGGTATTGGTAAAACCAGGCGGAAATGTCGCCGAACATCACGTGATTCCGCGACTCTCCTTCCTTCCAATCTTCCCAAAGCGTCGTCGTTCCGCGTTCGATCCAAGCCCCGTAAGACGGGGCCGTCGTCTGGTTGGCGATCGTGTAGGCAAGGTCGGTTCGACCGAGTTCGGAAAGCGAACGGAAAAGGTACTTCGCTCCGAGAATGCCGACATCCAAATGGTTGTCCGCTTTCGCGACGGCTTCGGCGAGCCGGACGGCGATCTTGTCGTATTCGCCCGGATCGGCCAGCCCCTGGTGTACCGGGCACGACAGGGCCGTTTGCTCCCCGTTCGCGTAAACGCCGTCCCCTTTGTACAGTTCTTTGTTGTAAGCCGTTTTGATCCGCTCGGCCAGAGCCGCGTATTTTTCGGCGTCTTCGGTTTTGCCCAGCAGTTCCGCCGTTCTTGCGAGAATCATCGTATCGATGTAATAATAACCGCTCGAAGTAACAACGACCGGGGTTACCGTATTGGTCGGCAGCCAATCTCCCAGCCCGTGATCGACCAAACCGTTTTCGTGGGCCCGGCCCGACATGTAATCGACGTACTTTTTCATTCCGTCGTAATTGTCTTCAAGCACGCGAATATCTCCCTGATAAACGTAAAGTGTCCAGGGAATGATGAGGAATGCCGAATCCCAGGCCGGGCCGTTCCCCCAATCGTACCCCCAACCGGTCGTCGGGACGATTCCGGGCAGGTTGCCGTCGGGCCGCTGTTCGTCCCGCAAATCCTGAATCCATTTTTCGTAACCGGCCGTGTTGTTCCAGTTGTACATCGCCTGCTCGGCGGCGAGCGACGCGTCCCCGGTCCAACCGTTCTTTTCCCGCTGCGGACAATCGGTCGGATAGCCGTTCGCGTAATTCGAGCGGTACGACCAGAGGGTGCATTGTTGGATTTTGTTGAACAAGGCGTTCGAACATTCGAACTTTCCGGCCGAGGGAAAA
>JAVBQI010000140.1:0-3778 GCA_031549145.1 Thermoguttaceae bacterium
GTCCTCGGTATTCAGGAACAAAAGCTGGGCGACGATCGCGTTCGCGACCTCGTCGTTGACCGCGGTCCCGAGAAAGATGATCCGGTCCTTGAGCAATCGACTGTAAATGTCCATTGCCCGTTCCTCGCGGCCGCTTTTTTCCATAACATAAGGAATCAAAGGGAGATTTTTTTGAAAAATTAAGAATTATGAATTAAAAATTAAGAATTGGAAAAAGGAATCAAGGCTGGCAGAGTTGCGGTGCATCTTAAATTCTTAATTCATAATTCTTAATTCTTAATTTGAAACTACTCTTCTTTGTCCGCTTCGAGTTCCTGCTTTTTGAGGATGTCGTCGACGACGCCGTATTCTTTCGCTTCCTCGGCGGAAAGGTAAAAATCGCGGTCGGTATCCTTCGCGATCAAATCGATTGCCTTGCCGGTATGAAATGCCAAAATCTCATTGAGCGTTTCCCGGTCCTTCAAAATCTGCTGGGCCTGAATCTCGATGTCGGAGACCTGCCCGCCGACATTGCCCCACGGCTGGTGTATCATCACCTTCGCGTGCGGCAGGGCGAAGCGTTTATCCTTCGTCCCGCCGGCCAAGAGAATCGCTCCGCCGCTCGCCGCCAAGCCGACACAGTAAGTGCTGACCGGGCAACTGAGGATTTGCATCGTATCGTAAATCGCAAGCGTCGCCGAAACGCTGCCGCCCGGGGAGTTGATATAAAAATGAATGTCCTTCCGCCGGTTTTCGCTCTGCAAGTAAAGCAGTTTCATGACCAATTCGTTCGCGGTCTCATTGGAAATGACCCCTTGCAGGAAAATGATTCGGTTCTCCAACAGAAGATCGCCCAGGGTCATATGCCGTTGCCGCTGGTAATCGCGGTAATCCGCACGCGGGTCCATGAGCGGGGGACGGAATTGATTTTGCATAAATATTTCGTTTGAAAAAGAAAAAAGTCGAAAAGACGACTGTTTTGGCAGTCTTTCCGCGTACAGTCTATTTTCCGAAGAAAATCGATTTCGATCAAGAGCGATTTGGCGCTTTTTTGAAAAATTTAGCCCGTACTCGGCGCACGGAGCGCCGAGTACGGGCTAAATGTATCATTCAGAAAACTTATTTCGCGTTCGGGTCGATCATTCTTTTTTCGAGCTGTTCCCGGTGGGCGGCCCGAAGATCTTCTTCGCTCGCTTCATGTATTTCGCCCTCGATGCCGCCGGCCGCCCGATCCAAAGCCTCTTCGTTCAGCCCTTCGGCTACGAACGGCGTGTCGATAAAGACCGCGTTTTCGAGAATCATATCCAAAACCTTACGCTCGACAACCTGATTGCGCAGAATGTCCATATTCCCCTGTTTCTCGATTTGAGCACGAATCCGACGCGGGGTCGAATTGCTCTGGGCCGCGATCAGGGCGATTTCGGTGTTGTAATCCTTTTCGGTCGCGTCGATATTTTCGACCTCGGCGATTTTTTCGAGAATGAAGTGCTCCTTCAACGCTTGGGCGACGGCGATTTTGTTGTTTTGGAGCAGATAGTTCATTTGCGAACGGATAAAATCGTCCGGATACCCGCTGCGCCGCAGTTCCATAACCTTGCGATCCAGTTCCCGATGCGTCTGTCGCTCAAGAAGCGTGGGCGGAAGTTCCCAGGAAGCGCTCACGGTCAATGCTTTTGTGATCTGCTGTCGGGCACTTTGCCGCTGTTCGTGCTCCAATTGACGCTTGAGCGTGTCGAGTACGGCGTCGCGGAAATCACCGACATCCTCGAAACCGCCGATCCGTTCCAAAAAGTCCTTGTTCAATTCCGGCAGGTCGAGTTTCTTAATCTCTTGAATCTCGAAGGTCGCTTCGACCTCTTTGCCGCGAAGTTCCGGATTCGGAGCGTCTTCGGAAAGGGTCGCTTTCGCAGTTTTGACGTCGCCGGCTTTGACGCCGGTCATCAATTTGTCGAAATCCTTGATCGAGCCGTCTTGGAACGACAACACCGGGCGAATTCGGATCGTTTCCTCATCCGCTGTGGAAACAACGTTCCCTTCGTGGGCGAAAGACAATTTCGTAACGATATAATCTCCCGGTTGGGCAGGTTCCTCGCTCGGAATCAAACTGCCGTAAGAGCTCAACACCTGCTCGATCGCCCGATCGACGTCGGCGGCATCGAATTCCTTGACGGGGCGTTCGATTTTGAGGTTTTTCCAGTTCGGCAGTTCAAATTCCGGCCGCACTTCGAGGTCGTATTCGAAGATCATCGGCCCATCATCCGGGAGGACGACGGCTCCGAAATCGAAGTCCGGCTCGCCGATCGGGGTAATGTCCGGGGAATCGCCGACCTGAGACAGGCAGTCGAGCACCAGGTTGCTTTTAACCCGTTCGCCGATTTCCTTGCGAAACCGTTTTTCGACCAGCCGCCGCGGGGCTTTGCCTTGGCGAAAGCCGGGGACGTAAGCGGTTTCGGCCAATTCGTCGAATTCCTTTTCGTAATAACGGTCGATTTCCTCTCGCGGGATCGTGATTTTGAAATGTCGTTCGCAAGAACCGACTTCCCGGATATCGACTTCGATGTTCAATTTGGGGGCAAGTTCTTCGGCAACGCCTTCGGAAAGGGAATTTTCAGGAGCAACCATGTTAATCAGGTACCTTTAACAAAAGTGGGTTATACCGTACGCGGTATTGCGGGAGGCCTTCGGCCTCATTTGGTCCGCAGCCTCGTTGGGCTGCTAACACGCATTATATGCCGCGCACTTACGGGGTCCGACTCAAAAAAATGAAAGGTTGGGAAAGTGAGTAATCCTGCTTGGGCACCGGCGTCTGCGCCGCTCGGCTAAACGGTCAAGAAAGAAAAAAACCAGTGTTGCAAATCCTCGATTCGCCAACACTGGGCCTCAACGAAAAAACTGGATACCGACTTGTGTTCGAAACGAATCATCAATAACAGAGCGTTCCAAACTTTGGTGTACCGTGATCATGCTTTGTGAAAAGCGACCAACGGGAGCGTTGAAACGGCACACGAATTTTTGAAATGATCTAAAAAGAGCGGGCGAACGGGTTCGAACCGTCGACAACGACGTTGGCAACGTCGTGCTCTACCAACTGAGCTACGCCCGCGGACTCGAAAGGAAAAACGGAAAGTCTTCCCCGACGAATTCAGGGAAATTATAGGAGGAAGTTCGCCGTTTAGCAAGCCGCCCCGAAAAATTTTTCGCTCACGGTCTGCGCCTACTCCAAAACGCTCAGGGCGATGTCGATACGGCCGAACGGGGCGCTGATTTGGACCCCGGCGAGGCGGTGCCGGATCCGCTCGATCGATTCCCGAGCGATCGCGATTCCGACGCTTAACTGCTCTTCCTTCGACTTTCCGGCGGCCGCTTCCATTCTTTGCATGATCGGGTCCGGAACGACGACGCCCGGCACTTCGTTGCGCATAAACTGGGCATTACGGTAACTCGCGAGCGGCCAGATGCCGGCGATGATCGGGATCGGCAAGCCGCCCCATTCCCGTTCGATCTCTTCCAAAAAGGAAAGCAACGCCTCTTGGTCGAAAACCGGCTGGGTGATCGCGTATTCGGCCCCCGATTCGACCTTTTGCCGGAACCGGTCCAATTCCCGCCGCTTATCGAGGGCGGTCGGGTCGAGCCCGACGCCGATCACGGCGCTCGTTCCCGGAGTGATTTCCTGCCCGCCGAGATCGACGCCGCGATTCAATCGACGTTGGACCGCACACATGCCGATCGAATCGGTGTCGAACACCCCCGTCGCGTTCGGGTACAGCCCGAGTTTCGGCGGGTCGCCCGTTACGAACAA
>JAVBQI010000124.1:0-7021 GCA_031549145.1 Thermoguttaceae bacterium
AAGGACCATGATTCCCAGGCCGCCGAGAAAATGGGTCGTGCTCCTCCAAAAAAGGATGCAGCGGGCGATCTCTTTCGGGTTTTCGACATCGCCGATCACCGTCGCCCCGGTCGTGCTGATGCCGGATTGCGATTCGAAAAGGCAATCGGCGAGGCTCATCGGCGTATTCTCGGCCCGGGCGGTCCCGCTCAAATAGTACGGCATTGCCCCCAAAACGGTCGCGAGAACCCAACTGAGGGCGACGACGGCGATACCCTCTTTGCGAAAAAGCTGCCCTTCGGCTTTCCTGCCGTAAAACCGGAGGAGAGCTCCGACGGCGAAACAAATGAAGACCGAACAGGTCAGCCCGAACACGCCCTTGCTTTCGAATTCCCATTCTCCCCCGAAGGCCGGAGCGGCCCACGGCAGGCTAAACAGCATCGAACAGCCGAGAAGCAGGGCGACGATGCCGAGGAGGCGGGAAACGAAACAAAGGTTCATGACAAATGCGGGAAAGTCATGCGAAAAGCAAACACCGGACCGTGTCCTGTCGCCAAGACACCGGCGTCTGCGCCGCTCGGCTAAACGCGAATCGACACAAGTGTTGCGAAACCGGTGTCGATCCGGTTAAAATTGCCCAAGAAAGCAAAAATCCCCGCTTTCGGAGAATCGAGAGCGGGGACGTGAGAACGGCTAGGCCAATTCCTTGAGTGCTTTGAGGGCACGGACGCGGATCTTTTTGTGAGCCGGTTTGGCGGGTTTGTCGTAAAGTTCGCCGGTGAGCGGATTCTTGACGCCCTTTTTCGCCGGTTGGGCTTTGACCAGCTTCTTGTCGATTTTGATCAGCCCCGGCAAAACGAACGCGCCGGCGCCTTTTTTTCCGAAGCTCTTCTTGATTTCTTCGACCAAGGCGGAAAACATCGAGTCGACGTCTTTCTTGGCGAGTCCCGTCGTTTCGGCGATGTTGGCGACGATCTGGTTTTTGGTGAGTGGTTTTTGAACGTCCGCTTTCGGTGCGGCTTTGGCCATGGTGTGTCCTCCCTGAAAATAAGGGTGAAGGGGATAAAAAACAGAAACTTCGGGCAGTATAATGCCTGAAAATCCAGTCTGCAAGAGGGATTTTGAAAAAAAGATAAACTCGACAGCGGGCATTTCCCCGGCTAAAATGGTCTTTTCCCTTGTTTCGCGAACCCCACAGCAACAAACGAATTGATAATCATGCTCACTTTCCGACGTGCCGGAGAAGCGGATTTGGAAACGCTCATCGAACAGCGAATCGCGTTTTTGAAGGAGTACCTGCCCGGGTCATCGCCGGAAAAGGAACGCGAGCTGCGCGGGGCCTTGCGGGATTACTACCGTGAGGCGATCCCGTCCGGGCAGTGCATCTATTGGCTGGCGGAATCAGCGGGACAGCCCGTCGGCGGGGCCGGTCTTGCGATCCGGCGTTACGCCCCGCATTACGTATTTCTCAACGGCTTGACCGCTTATGTCTTCAACGTGTTCACCTTTCCGGAATTTCGCGGCCGGGGGATCGCCAAAGAGATCATGCTGCGGTTGATGCACGAAGCCCGGGCTTTGGAAATTCGCCGGGTCGAACTTCACGCGACGGAAATGGGCCGGCCGCTCTACGAAAAACTCGGCTTCAAACCGCCGAAAGACGTTTGTCTCGAATGGGTCGACGGTTAAGTTTCTCTAAGCCGGGACGTCTTTTTGTGAAAAATCACGTTGTCATCAGCTTGCCTAAAAGGTAGTAGATCCCGCTTTTTGCCAGCAGGAAAAGAAAACCGATCAAAACCGCCGACCCCAATCCGACATCGAATACGAGAGAAATGCCGATTCCGAAGCCGACCGCGACCAAGAGAGCGGCCACGACACCGGCATGAGGACCGACCGGAGTAAAGACGTTTGTCAAGAGAGTCGCCGCGACCGCACCGAGAACCGCCGCAATCAACGAGGAGATGAAACCGCATTTTGTCCCGCTCAAGAGTTGCATGAGCACCATTAAAATAGCGGCGTCGAGAATGAATAAAACCAAGGTCGTCATCATGGTGTCATCGTTGTTTTAGAGGAAGGAACACGCCTGTTACATAGGAATTATAGGCACGGGGCGTCAAAAGTCAAAAAGCAACCTCAAAAATTTCGCTTCATCCGTCGTCAGGCACCTCGCAGGAGTTCGAGGCTTCTTTCTCAGGACCGCGTATTACGGGACCGTTTCGAGCGATTGCATTTCCGGAAGCGGCGGGGCAGGAAGCAGGCGGCCTTCCTCGCGGCCCGGCGGAACGATCGGCCCGAACTCGCTTTCCGGGCTCGCGAGCGACGGGAGATTCCCTTGCTCCAGACGACCGATGATCGGGCCGGAATCGATCCACATTCCTTCGGAGTTGAGCCGCATCGTTCCCATGTCCAATTCGAGTCGCATCTTTTGCGCCAGATAGTTGACCCAGGTCGACATAAAATTGTTTTGGCCGTCCAGCAACCGTGTCAATGCATCCAAAAGGTCCCGCGTCGCATTATCGCTGGCTCCCACCCGGCCCGGTTTTTCCAATCGGAGCTGGGCCAAATCGACGCTATCGATCGCCATGAAAATGGTCATCCGCTGGATCTCGAAAACCAATTGACTGATTTGGATCAAACGAACCGAATTCCGCAGATTCCCCTGGACCTCATCGACATACGTGTAATAACTACGCTTCGCCCTTTGGTAATCGATCAACGCCTTCCGGTAGGCGTTCTGTTCGATCAACCGGGTCAACGGCGAATCCCATTCCAAACCGGCGGTGATCGTGCTGTTCTTGGGATCGAAATTGACCGGATTGTTCCCCGTCGTTCCCATCTCGCCGTTCACTTTCAAATCGAGTACGCTTTTGAGGGCGTTGGCGGTGACTTCGATCTGCCGCCATTGGTCGACCAATTTCGCGCGGGCGTTCATCCAATCGAGCCGGTTGCCCCCCGCGATTTCAAAAGCCTCTTCCGAGGAAATATTGACCGGGACCAGGGAAATGGAATCCAATCGCGTCCGGGCCTGCATGATCGACAAATTGCTCATCTCGACGGAAAGCCGGGTCGCGATTCGCAAAAGCCAGGTCCGGTACGTGTCTTGCGGCCGGAGGAGACGATAATCCTCTTCCCGCAACTGCACCTCGGCCCGACTCGATACGGTTTTGGCTTCCTGAACGCTTTTGCCGTCGTAAGAGGTCCGGTTCCCTTGAACCCAATCCCGAATTCGGGCTCTCGCCGCCGCCGTTTTTTCCGCCTCGATCTGTTGGATTTGAGCGAGAATTTTCAGCAGTTCCGTTTGTATCTTCTTTTGATCGTCTTCCGTTTTCTTGAGAGCCTGTTCCAGGAAAATCCGGTCCAATTTCGATTGCTGCATTTTTTGAAGCATTTCGTCGATTTTCTGGAGATCTTCCTGCAGCCGTCCTTTTTCCCGGGCCAATCCGGCCTGATTGTCTTGAAACGGTTTTTCAACGTGCAGAATCTCCCGTTGCAGAGCCGGCTGCAAGGTAAGCAATCGAAGCGTATACAAATCCCAGAGAATCGTTTCTTCGAGACTTTCCTCTTCGACCATCTCCAGAAGTTTTTCCCGTTCGTATCGGGCCAGGAATTCGTTCAGGCGGCAGACGGTTTCAATCAGTTCCTTCCTTCGGGGGAGGTCTCCTTGAATCGTCCGGACCCGTTCTTCGAAATTTTTGGCGCCCCGGACTTCGGAACCGACCTCGATCTCATCCCGGAAGGGGCTCCGTTCCAACAATTTCAGGTTTTCAACCCGGTTGGGGACACAACCTTCCAGGTAAATGAGGTCCTTTTCGACGACCTCGACCTCTCGGCGGAGGCGGTTCGTAAAATCGGGCAACCGTTGGTTCAGGTCCGCCGGAATCTCTCGCGTGTCGTCCCTCAAGAGGGCGAGCACGATCTTGATATCTTCCTGCAAGGTCGTCAGCGAGGGGGACATCAACTGAAACTGTTCGAGAAGCGGGTCGCGAATTTTGACCTTCAAATCGGGGGGCAGGCCGAGGGAACGGAGATAGGTTTCGGTGCTTGAGGCATACCGGCCGATCTGGCCCAGCAACGACTCCTGGGAACTCAACAGGGTCAGCTTGGCCTGGTCGATTTGCATTCGGTCTTGAATCCGATTGGCCAAAAACAGTTCCGTATTCCGATTGACGGTATCCTCCAAACTCGCGATGTTCTGGAGCCGGTTTTGAATCTGGACCTGCTCGGACAGGAGCGAGTAATAACCGCCGCCGGAAACGACGCTCCCGCTATCCCCGGACGGTGGGGAGACCCGACCGGTTCCGGTTACGGTCGAAACGTAAAATCCCTGCTGGTAATAGGCCAACTGCCGAACGGCGGCGAGAAAATCGCGCTCCGCCTTGGTCAGATTTTCGAGAACGACGGCCCGCCCTCCCGCCCGCAAGAGCGGCTGGACGAAGTTGAAATTGATCACTGATTTGGTTTCGAAGGTGTCCGGTCCGGAAAATTGCCAGGTCAAGGTGTTGGCCAAACCGACGGCGAGATCGGCTCCCGTCGCGAAACGGCGGGTAAAACCAAAACTCGACTCATCTTCTAACGTCGTATCACCGCCGCGCAATTTTCCGTCCGCCGTATAATAAATCGAGTTGCCCCCGTAAAATTTCGTGTCGAACGCGAATCGCTGAGTCGAAACGGTCAAAGCCGACAAATAAAGATTTTCCAAGGCGTGCTGATATTCCGGGGAATGAATCAGCGCCAATCGGACGGCCGTTTCCTTGTCCAAATGGATCGACCCTTCGTTGTCGACGGAAAGATACCGTTTCCAATAAGGGTTCTCGACGAACCGGGTCGTCCCGTATTTGTCCCAGGCTTTGGACCCTTTCATCCCATCGACCCGTTTCATAAGCCGGTGGGCGGTCGGATCGTCGGTCGGCATCGGCTCGCAATCCGGATTGTACGGATCATAAAACCGCGACTGCTGGCTGGTTTGAATCGTGTAGTCCGTCAGCTTCCAACGGGGATCGTTTGCGACGGTTTGCACGAGCGCGTAGGTTTCCTGGTCCGCCTTTTGCCGATATTGCGAACGACTGCAACCGCCGCTCGGACCAAGAAACAGCCCGAGAAGAATCAATGCAAAGATAAGATGGGGATTCCTTTTCATTTATTCCGTTCCTTCGGTTTTCGCCGGATCATCCTGATTCCGCGACCTCTCCTGTTATAGCGCCGGATTTCGTTGTTTCTCCCCGCGAGGTCTCGCTGCTTATCGTCGAACGCGAGGGGTGATCTTGACCGAATTGCAGGGGCGAAATCCCCGGCTGCCCGATTGTCCGTTTGCCGTAGGGATTGTGTCGATTATTCGGAAGCCCGACACGTTTCGAGAGGTATTTGTCAATAATCGTCAAAATCCGAAATGTTGCGTTCAATCTATTGCGAAATCAATTTTCAGTCGATAAACTTCGAAGTGGGTGTTTTTTGCCGAGAGCTGTTTGCGATACCGGCATTGAAACGATTGCTCTTTTCGTACCGTTTCGGACATGAATATTTGGAACAAAGTGATGCTCGGTTTGATCGCCTTGTTGGCGATTTTCGCAACGCTCTGGTCGGCCAAGGAGCTGAAGATCCAAAGTTCGTGGGGTACTGCCGCCAAAAAGCTGGAAGCGGCGACATTGAAGGTTCAAGCGGATCGCGACCGGTTGATGAAAGAGGACGAAATTCCCGCCTGGGAAGTCCGCGAATACGAGTTTCTCGCCGATCATGCCGAAAATTGGAGGGACTGTAAGCCGAAATCCTTCCAACGAGGGAGCGGCTTCGCGAAAATCGTCTTTAACCTGGGAACGTCCGGCCCCAGCGGTATGAACCAGGGCGATACCATTTATGTTTTCGACAATCGAACCGCGGAAGAAGGCGGGTGTTTTCTCGGCCGTTTCAATGTCAAGGAAGTTCAAGGAAACGAAATCAGCGCGACTTCGATTGATTTCCTGAACGAAATAGAGGCTCAGCATCTCGAAAAAAGCCTTGCCGACGAAGCTCCCTGGTCGGTTCATACGAAATGCCCGACCGACCGTCCCGACCTTTTCGCGAAAATGCCGGCTTCCGAGCGGGACAAATACCTTTCGCCCAAATTGCTTGAGCTTTATGTCGAGGGTTACCAACCGGTCGATTTCGGCACCGTTTTGGCTTATTATTTCGAGCTTCGGGTCAAAAACCGCGAAGCGCTCGCCGAAAAATTAAGCGAAAAAAGAGCGTTGGAAGAATCCAAAAAAATCGCCTCCGATCAGCAGCAATTTTATCGCAACGAAATCGACCGAGTGCAGGAGGAAACCTCGATCATGAAATCTCAGCGAGACGAGGTTGCCGGTTTTGCTAAGGCGTTGGACAACGATATCGCGCAAAAGAAACAGAAAATTCAAAAAACGCAAAAGGAAAACGAACAACTGCTTGAGGATATCAAAAAATTGCAGACGCAAATCCTTCAAAAGAACGAAAGCTGATCCCCCCATTTAGCCGGTACTCCGCGTATCCTCGAATCTTCGCGAACGTCCGGCCTCCCCCTGCGATTGACAATGAACAAATACACGATAAGACGTTGGACCGTTCTTGCTTTGGGCATTCTTGCCAACCTTTCTCAAGGGGTCACCTACTCGGGAAGCGTCTTTTCCAAGCCCGTCTTGGAAATGGTCGGGATCGAAGACGTCAAAGCCCGTTGGCCGCTGGTGTTTACGCTCGGCTGCATGTTCCTTCCGCTTGGAATGATCCTCGCTGGAAAGTTGGCGGACCGCAAAGGTCCCCGGCTGCCGATCGCGATCGGCGGCGTCGTTTTCGCGGCGGGGTTGATCCTCGCGTCCTTTGCGACATCGTATGCTTTTCTCTGCTTTACGCTCGGGTTTATGATTTCCCTCGGGAGCGGGTTGGCCTATGGGCCGATCGTCGCGAGCGCCGTCCGCTGGTTTCCGGACCGTCGGGGGCTCGCCTCCGGTCTGGTGGTCGGGGCCCTCGGCTTCGGCCCGTTCCTGATCGCCCCGTTCTGCGAAAACATGCTCAACACCTACCATTTCAATATCACGGTCGT
>JAVBQI010000059.1:0-6294 GCA_031549145.1 Thermoguttaceae bacterium
AACTCGGCCCCGAGCATCCGGATGTACGGATCGACGTTTTCCTGGTTTTCGTAGGGCGCCCCTTCCGTTTTCCAAGTGTCCGTCGCGGAATGAAAGGCGAGGAATCCGACCCCGCCGTTGATCGCTTCGAGGAAACGCTTCTTCCCTTCGGCCGACATCGCGTTCGGGCCGGCCAGCAGATCGCCGCTCGTGTAAAACGCGATACAGGAATACTGCTTCAAATCGCCGTCGAACACCTTGCCGTCCTTGGTGCAAACGACCTCGACATCATGGGTGGCGCCGAGTTTTTTGAGTGCCTTATCGGAAACGCTCAGTCCGTCCGATTTGATTTTGACCGGATCGTGTTCGAATCCGACGGAATTGCTGAAATAAAGGATTTTCGTCTGCTGGGCTGCTCCCCAAGTGCGGGAAAACGGCAGCGCGGCAACCGCACTCGTCGCCAAGGCGGTTCGGAGAAATTCGCGTCTTTGCATGGTCGTCTCGGTGGTAAGGGGTCAATAAGAGCCGGAACCATCGGTCCCGGGAACGTTTACTGACCTGATGATAAATACTCCCCTCCGACTTTTCAAGACAGAGGCTTGGAAATCAAGAGAGCCGCAAAGTATCGTCATTTCGACCAAAGCGCAGCGTCGGAAGAAATCTCACCCTCGCGCGAGGGCTGGAGTTCCGGCCTTTTCGGCGAGGGATGAGATTTCTCGCTTCGCTCGAAATGACACTTCGATCAGTGAAAAGCCGTTTCGTGCTATTTCAAATCGGAAATGGCGACGTTGAGAGGAACCCCTTTGACCACTCCGTCGCAGACGATGTTGTTATCGACGATCCCCTGAAAATGCGCGGAAATGAGTTTTTTCCGAAAATGAAGCATTTTCGCCTGCACCACGAAACGGTTGCCCGGCCTCACGATGCCGCGGTATCGCACGTCTTCAAGTCCGGCCAAACCCATCACGCAATCGGTCATGATACCGTGATAACAAACGAAAAAACTGGCCAACTGGGCGGCGGCTTCGCACATGATCACCCCGGGCATCAGCGCAAAATCCGGCATGTGCCCGCGAACCCAGAACTCCTTGTCCGTGATATCCTTGTAGCCGACGCAAACCTTCTCCTCGAAATCGTCGTAAACGACCGCCGTCAACTGCTCCATTTCGAACCGTTGTTGGTTGTGCTTACGGATTTCCTCGATCCCGTAAATCGTTTTGTCCAAATCGTAGGACGACGGTTCGATAATAAACGGCTTGATGCTCACGGTCGAGTGATCTTTGAAAAAGGACGGATGCGCATCTTTGAACGTAGGGTCAAAGATCGAACATGATATACCGTAGCCGGTAGGGGCGGGACCTGCCGTCCAGGCAAAAAGTGCTTCGCCCTCCGTCAAATCGCGGCCTTGTTGGGCCGCTGCCGCGTTGAAGACGGGAATTTTAAACCGGTTTGAGTCTATCGGGATAGGGCCGCGATTGAAATACGATCAGGTGCGAACCACGCGACGTTTGGCCCGGCGGGCTTTGGCGCAAGAGGGACGCTTGCCGTGATTGGATTTCTTGACTTTGCGGGTCGTTTTCGACATGAGACTCTCCAAAAGATATAGAAACAGAGGCTTCGAGCACGAAACAAATAAAGGTACAGTAATACAATGTTAATAGATTGTATCACGTTTTTTTGAACCGCAAAGGGGTCGAACATTAAAAAACGCGAGGGACCGACCCAAGAGGCTTGTCGCGAACTTGATTTTCCCTCGGCTTCCGGATATTCTGATTTCAATGTTTGTTTTTTCGTCAAAAAATTTTCAGGAGAACCCGACGATGAAAATCAGCTTTCACACGGACGCGTTTTGTTCCGCGTTTTGGAATTTCGAAAAATGTCTCGAATGGGCTCAAAAGAACGATGTGCATTACATCGAATGCGGCCTGATCGACGGCGTCAGTTGGATGCACGGCCTCGGCTATCTGCCGCACCTTTCGACCGTCGATGATCCGCTGCTGCTCCGGAAGAAAATGGAAAAATACGGCGTCCAGATCTCGCAGATCGACGCCGCCTATCCCCTTTCCGGCAAAGACGGCCCGCTGTACGCCGTTCCCTACGTGCTCAACGCCCTGCGATACGCGAAATTGGCCGGCTGCCCACGGGTCTGCACGACCGATGGGCTGCGCAAGCCGGAAGGGCTCGACGATCCCGAGGCGATGCGGTTGATGAAGCGGAGTTACGAACAGATCGTCGAAGTCGCCGAAGCCTACGAGATCGACGTTACTATCGAGATACACGGCTATTTTACAACCAACATCGACCGGCTCGGGGAGATGCTCGCCTTTGTCGACAGCCCGCGATTGACGCTGAATCTCGATACCGGCAATTCGTTCATTTCCGGAGCCGACCCGAAAGATTTCGCCCGGCGGTTCGCCAAAAAGGTTTCGCACGTTCACGTCAAGGACGTCTCGAAAGAGCTGGCCGAGGCGATGCGCGGGAACGACACGGGCATCGCGATGAGTCATTCCGCGATCGGCGACGGCGTCAACGCCGAGAACATCCGGGGCGTGATCGAAATTTTGCACCAAAACGGTTTTAAAGGCCCTTTGAGTATGGAATGTGAAGGTCAAGGGGGCCGACTGATCGAGAAATCGCTCGGTTGGATCCGCAAAACCTTGAAAGAGCTCGGCATTCCGGAGGAAAATTGATTTCTGTCCGTTTAGCCGAGCGGCGAAGACGCCGGTGACTCGACGCAACTTGCGGACCGTGTTCAATGTCCGCAAATTGCGCTTCGCTTCATACGCGGCTCTTTTTTAATCCTGTCGGCAAATTCCATATAATCGATACGTTCTGCGTATTTTTCTTATGCAAGCGATTATTCCTATTCTGCCCTGCTTGTAACCTGTTCCGAAAAATGGAATACTAGTTCTTAGAGAGACCGGCGTTCGTACTGCGCCGGCGTCTGCGCCGCTCGGCTAAACGGACAGTGTGTATAATTAGCTTTGCGGTACATCAGGCCGTTTTTTCGTCACATCGCCCTTTGCCTTTCCCAGGAGAATCATCATGCAATTTCGTCTTGCCCTCGTCGTTTTGGCCGTCGTCCTCGCAATGTTTGCCGTCCGATTTTCCTTCGCCGAAGACACTTCGGAACAAAATGCCAAACCCAACGAAATGGTGATCGTCGGTCCGACGACCCCGTCAACCCCTGTTCCTCCCAAAGACGAAAAAAAGGACGAAGACAAAGACAAACCGCGACCGATCAAGGATGTGCTGCCCGATGCCAAGAAAATCGACGGGATGATCACCTTGTACCAGAAAAAAGAAAAACTGTACGCGGAAATCGGCGGCGGCAATCTCAACACGGATTATCTCATTGCAATGGCGATCGCGAAAGGCTCGGGCTGGGCCGCGATCGGCGGTTACACCCTCGGGGAAGGGGACGATTGGCTTTGGCAATTCCGTAAGGTGAACGACCGGATGCAGGTCGTTCGGCGTAACATCCGCTTCAAGGCGGACAGCGGCACTCCGGAGGCGAAAGCGGTCGAGACCGCCTATTCCGACAGTATTCTCTACAGCCTGCCGATTCTCGCCCGGGGCGAAGGGGGCGGGGATGTGATCGATTTCGGGTCCATTTTCATGTCCGATCTGCCCCAGCTCGGCTCGCGGATCGGCGGTTCCTTCGCGAGCGACCGTTCCGTTTGGGGGAGCGTCAAGGGATTCGCGAACAACATCGAAATCGAGGTCGAAGCGACCTACTCGACCGGCGGCGGCTTCCGTTGGTATTACTATTACGACGACGGGGCGGCACCCGACCGCAAGGCGACGGGGGTCACGATTCATTATTCGATCAGCAAGCTCCCTTCCTCCGGTTATTCCTCGCGGCTGGCGGACGATCGGATCGGCTATTTTACGACCTCGCATAAGAATTATTCGAAAAACCAAAAGGACGATCATTACGTCCGTTACATCAACCGTTGGAACCTGCAAAAGGCGGACCCGAGCGCCACGCTCTCCCCGCCGAAAAAGCCGGTCATTTTCTGGATCGAGAAAACCGTTCCGTTCAAATACCGCAACGCCGTTCGCGAAGGGATTTTGGAATGGAACAAGGCCTTTGAAAAACTCGGCTTCGTCAACGCGATCGAGGTTCGACAGCAATCCGACGCGGATACTTGGGATCCGGAAGATATCAATTACAACACCTTCCGCTGGATCACCTCGGACGCCGGTTTCGCGATGGGCCCCTCCCACGTCAATCCGATCACCGGGGAAATTCTCGATGCCGATATCATCATGGACGCCGGATTCGTCGACAGTTGGCGGCGGATGTTCGATATTTACCTCGCGGAGACCATCCCGGTCGTTTCCAAGGAAAAATCGAAACAGGACCAGGTTCGCGCCCTGCTCGGCGTTTCGAAAAAAGTGGACAAGGAAGGAGGAGGAGAGGAGAAACCACATGAGCATGAAGGCAATTCCGGTGCAATGAACCATTGCGTTTGCGAGTACACGAAGGAAAAGGCGGCCCAAATCGCCTTCGCCTCGCTGATGTTCGCCTTGGCCGATGAGGAAACGCCCGCCGGGGAAAAGAAGGACGAGCCGAAAAAGGAGGAAGAGAAAAAAGAAGAGCCGAAGAAAGAGGAGGAGAAAAAGGAGGAAGAGAAAAAAGACGAGCCGAAAAAGGATGAGGCGGAAAAGAAGGACGAAGAGAAAAAGGACGAGCCCAAGGAGGAAAAGAAGGAGGAAGGCAAGGACGAGAAAAAAGACGAAAAGAAGGACGAGAAAAAGGAGGAGAAAAAACCGTCCAAGGAAGAACTGAAGAAAAAGGCCGAAGAAGCCTTTGAAAAGCTCGTCCTTGCCGGGATCAAGGACATCGTGATGCACGAAGTCGGACACACGCTCGGGCTGCGGCACAACTTCAAGGCGAGCTCCTGGTTGAGCCTCGAAGAGATCAACAACCCCGAACGCTCCAAGGAATACGGCTTTGCCGGCTCGGTGATGGACTATCTCCCGGTCAATATCATGCCGAAAGGCCAAAAGCAGGGGGATTACTTTATGCCGACGCTCGGGCCTTATGATCATCTCGCGATCGAGTACGGGTACAAGGTCGTGGGAGGCGGAACCGACGGAGAACGCAAGGAACTCCAGAAAATCGCCGCCAAGCAGGCCGAAAAAGGGAATCACTACGCGACCGATGAGGACCTTTGGTTCGACAGCACCGATCCGCGGACCGATATCGGCGATCTCGGCTCCAATCCGGTCGATTTCGCCAAGGCCAAGGCCGAGATTTACAAACAGCTCCTCCCGGAACTCCTCGATCGTGCGGCCGAGGAAGGTGAGAGTTATCGGGATGTCGGATTCTATTTCCGTGTGCTGTTTTTCAACATGGTTTACTCCAACGAACATGTCGCGAGGAACGTCGGCGGGCTGTATCGGAACCGCGATCATCGCGGGGATCCCGGCAACCGACCGCCGATTCAGGTCGTCGAGGCTAAAACCCAACGGGAATCGCTCGCCTATGTCTGTGAAAACGTGTTCGGGGTCGACGCCTTCAAAATTCCGCCGGAATTGTACAACCAATTCGGTTCGGAAAAATGGCTCGATTGGAACTGGAACATCACGAGCACCTACGATATCGGCTTGCGAGACATGATCGTCTTCGCCCAGCTTGGCATTTTGCGAACGCTCATGAATCCCTGGACGCTGGATACCTTGGACGACACGGAGCTCCGAGTCAAGGAAGGAGAGGACGTTTTTACGATCGCGGAACTGTTCGACACGCTAACCCCGGCGATTTACAAGGAACTCGACCTGCTCAAAGAAGGGGATTTTTCGCCGCAGAAGCCGGCTATTTCCCTGACCCGCCGAAACCTCCAGGAATACTATTTCCTGTTCCTCTCGGAATATGCCTCCGGGCAGTTGGGCTGGTGGTACGGTGTTCCGGAATCGTGCCAGTCGATTACGAAGCAACAGCTGGTCAGTCTTTCGTCCAACATCCAAGCGGTTTTGGCCGGCAAGGCGAAGCTGGACCCATCATCAAAGGCCCATTTGGTCAACATGAACGAACGGATCCAGAAACTGCTAAACGCCCAGATGCAGCAGCGCAATCCGTAGGATGAAGCCGATCTTTTTAACAACGAGCCGCGCTCTATGAGTGCGGTTTGTCTCAATGGGAATCGAGGTATTCCTCGCTTTGAACGTAACCGCAACCACAGGTCGCGGTTACGTTTTTGCGCTGTTTCGTTCTGTTTTTGCGATGTTTTTTTGAATTCGCAGCGGCGATCAGCCGGTTTCGTCTTTCGAGAGGACGATCGCCCGCATCGCGTTGAGGAAAGTGAG
>JAVBQI010000071.1:0-4724 GCA_031549145.1 Thermoguttaceae bacterium
TTGAAAAGCGTCGAATTGATGGTCCTGTTGACGATCGCCCTGATGATCGGCGTCAGCGTCGTCGCCGTTCAATTCGAACTTTCGGCCGCGCTCGGGGCGTTGGCCGCCGGGGTGATCCTCAGCGAAAACCGGCTCACGCACCAAATTACGGCGATCACGATTCCGTTCCGCGAGTCGTTTTCCGCGATCTTTTTCGTCTCGCTCGGAGCCTTGTTCGATTACCACATTCTTTTCAGTTCGCCGCTTCTCACGGTCGGCGGATTGATCGCCGTTCTCGCGATCAAGACCCTCGCCGCAGCGATCGCGTTTCGGGTTCTCAAGCTCAATTGGACGACCTCCTTCGCGATGGGGCTCAGCCTCTCTCAGTTGGGGGAATTGTCGTTCGTCCTTCTTTCGCAGGGGGTTGCGTTCAACCTCTTCGACGAGGAAACCTATCAGCGGATGTTGTTTATCGCTTTGACGAGCATCATTTTGACGCCGCTGTTCCTCCGGGTCGCCTTGCGTTGGACACACGCCCATCTGGTCGATGAGCCGAAGGTCGACTCGAAATTGAGAACCTCGGACGACAATGCCGCGATCGACCGGGCGGTCGTGATCGGCGTCGGCCCGATCGGCGGCCGGATCGTTTCGTTTTTGGAACTTTCCGGATTCGACGTCTGCCTCCTCGATATGAACCCGGTCAACATTCATTCCTACGCCCAACAGGGTTTTCGGACGATCGCAGGGGACGCGACCGATCCGGACGTGCTCGATTTCGCAATGACCGAGCAATGCAAGCTGGTCGTCGTTACAGTCCCGGACGACCGGATCGCGATCGAAGTGGTACACTCGGTCCGCTCCCTGAGCGAAAGCACGTCGATCGTCGTCCGCTGTCGTTACATTTCGAACGTGCGGCTCATCAAGAAAGCGGGCGCGAACCGGGTCGTCTGCGAAGAATCCGAGGCCGGCGGCGGGCTGATCCGGGCGCTGGAACAGCGGATTTGAAGCAAGGAGGAAGTGAGAAGTGGGAAGCAAACGGGTTACCGCAGGGATTCCCAAAGGGCGTCGAGCGATTGCGGAATCACCCGGGTTGCGCCGATCGCGGCCATAAAATTCGTGTCGCCGACCCAACGGGGGACGATATGCCAATGCAAGTGCCCGGGCAGCCCGGCCCCGGCCGCATGTCCGAGGTTGAGGCCGATGTTGAAGCCGTCCGGGTGCATTTGCCGTTCCAACCGTTCGGTCCAAGCCGTCAATTCCCGCATCAGTTCGAATTTTTCCTCGTCGGTGAGATCGCTTAATTTCGCGCAGTGCCGCTTCGGAGCGATCAGGAGATGCCCGTTGTTATACGGATAACGGTTCAAGACGCCGATCGTCAATTCGGAACGGAAAAAAACGAACCGCTCGCGGTCCCGCTCCGGCGTGTCCCAGACTGCTTGACAGAGAAAGCATTTCGGGTCGGCCTCGGGGCCGACCTCGACCCGATTGAGCTCTTCCCGTTTGCGACGGGTCTGCTCGTCTTCGGTAATGAATGCCAACCGCCAAGGAGCCCAAAGTCTTTCGTTTTCGCCCATAGGACAACGTTTGTTTTAAAGGCTTCAGGCTTCAGGTGTCAGGCCTCAGGGGACGGTTGGAAACGGTCCGTTTAGCCGAGCGGCGAATACGCCGATTCCGTACCGGATTCAACAATCCTAATACTAGTCGAGTCCTGAAGCCTTTTATATTCTTGAATTAAAAAACCGACCTGAGCCGTCATTGTGATAGTATCTGAACGCCGTTTCAAGACCCGAAACAAAAATCTCTCGGATTGCGGTTCGTTTTTCCCTTGTGTATATTGGATAGGGTTTGCCGATCTTCAGGAAAATTCCAAATAATGCGAATTGTTTTTTCCGAAGATCATTACTGAGTTCCAAAAAAATTTGAGACTCGTACCGTCACCCCCGCGCAGGCGGGGGTCCAGAGGGAAACCGTAATCTCTGGATCCCCGCCTGCGCGGGGATGACGGTGAGTCAGATCATATTTTTTCCGTAGCATATTAAGGAACATAACGATGCGATATTTCCTTTCCGTCCTTTTGTCGTTCTTTATTCTTGTTCTGTTTTCGTCGGCCTTCGCCGCGGAAACGTCCGCGCCGCTGCCCGAGGGGAGTGCTCCTCCGGCATTGGTTTGCGATCATTTTCCAAGTCGGATGCACGCCTTCGTCTTCCGGAATTGGACCGTCGTGCCGACGGAAAAAATCGCCGCCGTTCTCAAAACCGATCCCGAAAAGGTTCGGGCGGTCGCCGAATCGATGGGGCTCCCCTCGCGTCCGGAGATTTCTCAGGAAATGAAACAACGCGGTTACATTACGATTTTGCGTCGCAATTGGCATCTTTTGCCGTATCCGCAACTTTTGGAACTGCTCGATTTCAGCGACGAGGAACTCGCCTTCGCCCTGCGGGAAGATGATTTTCTTTTCGTCAAACTCGGAATGCTCAAGCCCCGTTGCGAGCCGCTCGTGTACGAAGAACCGACCGCGACAATGCAAGAGCAGGCGGCCCGGATTCGCGGTTGGCTGGGCAAAGATTTTGGCGGAGAACTCGCCCAACCGGGCGAACCGCGGTTCGAATTCGTCCGGCAACTCGCCGCGCCGACAGACCGACCCGGTTTTCCGCTCGGGCGGCCGGCCCTTTCGCCCCGCTATCTCTATTCCTATTTCGCGACGTTCGGCGACCCGCTCTTGGACGAGCGGCTCGAAACCTTTCCGAACGCGTACCTCGCCCGGTTGGCCCAGGTCGGCGTCGACGGGATCTGGTTGCACATCGTTTTGCGACAGCTTGCTCCCGGGGGTGAGGCGTTTCCGGAGTTCGGCGAGAATCACGAAACGCGGCTTGCGAATCTCAAGAAGCTCGTCGATCGGGCGGCCCGGTACGGGCTCAAGGTTTACCTTTACCTGAACGAACCGCGGTCGATGCCGCTTTCGTTTTTCGAAAAACATCCCGACGTCCGGGGAGTGCAAGAAGGGGATTTCGCGGCCCTTTGCACGAGCGATCCGGAAAAGAAAACGCTCCGTTGGCTCGAAGAATCCTTGGCCCATCTGTTCAAACAAGTGCCCGGATTGGGCGGGGTCTTTACAATCAGCGGTTCGGAAAACCTGACGTTCTGTGCTTCCCACGGGCATTGGCAATCCTGCCCGAATTGCAAGGACAAAACCGACGCCGAGTTGATCGGCGAGTTGCACGGAGCGATCGAACGAGGGGTGCATCAGAGCGATCCGAACGCGAAGGTGATCGCCTGGGACTGGGGTTGGAACAATCACGGGGACGCTTCGGCGATCATCCGTCAATTGCCGAAAAACGTGATGCTGATGTCGGTGAGCGAATGGTCGCTCCCGATCAATCGCGGCGGCGTTCCAAGCGTGATCGGGGAATACTCGATTTCGGCGGTTGGCCCCGGCCCTCGGGCCCTCGCCCATTGGAAACTGGCGAAAGAACTCGGCTTAGAAACCCTCGCGAAAGTGCAGTTGAACAATTCCTGGGAAATTTCCTCGGTTCCTTATCTTCCCGTATTGAACCTGACCGCCCGGCATTGCGAAAACCTCGCGAAGGTCGGCGTTTCGGGGATGATGCTCGGTTGGTCGCTCGGGGGATATCCGTCCCCGAATCTGGAAATCGCCTACCGCTTCGCGATCGATCCGAACGCCGATGCCGCAAGCGTTTTGGACAGCCTCGCGGAAGAGCGGTATGGGACCGGGGGGAAGGAGCACGCCCTCAAAGCGTGGTCGCTTTTCAGTCGCGCGTTCGAGGAATTCCCTTACGGCGGCGGGCTGTACGTCGCTCCGACACAGTTGGGGCCGGCGAACCTGTTTTACGGCAAGCCGACCGGCTACGCTCCGTCGATGGTCGGGTTCCCTTACGATGCCGTCGGAAGCTGGTCCGGTCCCTACCCGCCGGAAATTTTCGCTTCGCAAATGCAAAAGATCGCCGACGGTTGGGAGGCGGGGATCGCGGAGCTTTCCCAAGCGATTCCCTCGGCTCCGGAACAACGCCGGGCGGAGGTCCGGATCGAACGTCACTGCGCGGAAACGGGAGCCCTTACTTTCGCAAGTGTTGCCCGGCAATGCCGTTTCGTCCTGCTGCGAGACCGACTCGCCGCGCTGCCCAACCGTGATTCCGAGGAAGCCCGCGAAATCAAACGCGACATTCGGGTGTTGGTCGAAGCCGAACTCGACGCGGCGGTCGCGCTCTTCAAAATCGCGCGGGACGATTCGCTAATCGGGTACGAAGCCTCCAACCATTACTTTTTCGTCCCGTTCGATCTCGTCGAAAAGGTGATTAACTGCCGAACGATCCTCGAAGGGTTGTAATACGATCGCGACAAAACGAGCTGCGGGACAAAACGAGCCGCGACCTGTGGTCGCGGTTTCGTAACTTACGAATAAACTTCGATTACCCGAATACTACTGAGTTCCAGATTATTGATCTTCATGTCAATAATCGGACACCGCAAACAGCAGCCCGAAGCGTCAGCGCCGGGTTGGCCCCGGGGCGACGTTTGGAAAACCGGGCGCTTACGCTTCCGGCTGCTGCCCAATTCGATATTTTTTGTGAATATCAGTAAATTTGAACGATTTCGTTCAGAGCCGCGGGCCGCAGGGAGCGGGGTTTGGGGGGGGGCCCCCTAGTGTAGGGGGGGGCGCGGATTTATTGTTTTTTTGGGTTTAGGATGAAAACGGGGGCGATGGGGCCGGGGCGGAAATGTTGTTT
>JAVBQI010000216.1:0-33502 GCA_031549145.1 Thermoguttaceae bacterium
AGATAAAACCCTTGAAATCAAGGAGAACGCAAAGTTTATTGTTTTTATGACAAATTGAATTTTCAGCACTTATGATAAAATGATGCGTTTTTCATTTCTATAAGTCCTTTAATTTTAGACTTTGTGATCCAAATAGCCTCTAAAACCTGAAGCCCTCCCTAAAAAACGCTACTATACTCATATACAACCTAATGATTCGGGTTTTTTGATATTTTTTACTAAATTACTCGAAAATCTTGTATCTTTTTGCAATTTCCCGGCATCTTCTCCGTTAGTGCTGTATATATAACGGGAAGCGGGGAGATTCCCCAAATTCTTGACCGCCTATCTTGTAATTTCGATTAAAAAAGGTTATGATTGTGGTAATGATGGGTGTTTTGTACTTTGGTCTATACTTCCCATTTTTTCTATGTTTTGATTCAGGCCGGATTAAAGTTGATCATCAAGTACTCGGAAGCATATAGGAGCAACCAACGGAAGCAAAACGCTTCGAACTCATTTTTAATCTGATCGATTACTTTGTTAGTAGCTATTTTTTCTGATTGACGGAGAAAAATTGTGACAACCTCCGCTGAACTTAGCCAATATACTGTTAAAGAACTTTCCTCGCTCGCCAAAAGGATGAATATTTCCGGCTGGCATGAGATGCGGAAAGATGAATTGGTTCGTGTTATCGTGTTGCAAAAACGCCGAGAACTTGCTCGAAAACAGAAGCAGGCCAGCCGGCTTGGAAATACGGATAAGCGAACGGCACGGCCCCAAACCGTCGCAAAGAAAACCGCAACAAAAACGACGCGTCCTTCTTCCATAAAACAAGCGGAAAAACCGAAGCTCGCGGCCAAACAAACGCTTTCCAAGGTCAACGCTCCCGCCTCAAGGGTTCCCGTTTCTCGCAAACCGGCTTCGAACGGCTCTTCAAAACCGGCTGCTACCGTCCTCCCGGCGTCAAAAAAACTGACCCAAGGCATCATCGAAGGTCGCGAGATCTCACGTAATAAAAAGAAATCGGGTTCGATTCCGGCACCCGCCGCGATTCCGGCCCGTCCTTCGGCCGATAGCCAAGGCCCCGTCGGGAAACGGCGGTCGCCGGCGGTCGAGCGGAATATCGCCGAGTTGAAGGACAAAATGTCCAAAGCCCGGCTGTTAAGCGGGATATACGACGATTCGAACGGCGAAAACCGGGACCGTTTCGTGCTGATCGTTCGCGATTCGTTTTGGTTGCACGTTTACTGGGAGCTCCGCTCCCGACTGATCGAACGTGCGAAAGCGGCGATGGGGCACACTTGGCATACGGCCGTTCCCGCGTTGCGGCTTTTCCGGATCATCGCCGACGGCGTCAACAATCCCCGGCGGGAACAGGTTCGGGACATTCAGATCCATTCCGGGGTCAATAATTGGTACGTCGACGTGCAGGATCCGCCGGGCACCTTTCAGGTCGAAATCGGGTTCCTTTCCCGCGAAGGGAATTTTTTTCCGATCGCCTCAAGCAACATCGTCCAAACCCCGGAAAGTCAGGTCGTCGAGGGCACGACGAAACTCGACGGGCATTGGGGTAGCGTCAGCGAAGATTTCGACCGCATCTATAAAATGAGCGGGGGAATGAAGGAAAACAACGAACAGCTCAAGCGCGTCTTCGAAGAGCAGCTGCGCCGTTCGATGTCCCTGCCGCTGATTTCCCGGTTCGGTACCCGGAACGTCGGCTTCGAAAGAACGAAGCGGCACTTCGATTTCAAGGTCGAAGCCGATGTCGTTCTTTACGGTAACACGGACCCCAGCGTTCAGATCAGCATCAAAGGGGAACCTGTCCGCATCGCGCCCGACGGGACGTTTTCCGTCCGGTACCCCATCGCCGAAAAACGGCAGGTCTTTCCGATCGACGCCAAAAGCAGCGACGGCATCGAAACCCAACAGGTGATCATCGCGATCGAACGAAACACCAAAGTGCTCGAAACCGTCTTTCTCGACAACGAGGAAGAGGATTAGATCGACGGACCAAACCAGGAGCCGTGCTCCCGGTTTTTGTTTCTTGACGTTGGAACCCAACGGAAGCGATTTTAGATCAAATTTGGAATTGGTCTGGAGTGTTTCGCTCCCGTTGGTCGCTGCGTTATGCAAATAATCACTCCAGACTAACTTCGGATCCGCTCTAGTGAAAACGGTGATTCGGTTTCTTGCCCTGTTTCTTTTTTTTCTCGCTCCGGGCCTCTCTCCGGGAGCCGATTCGCTCGTCGTCAATGCCAACAAAACGGCGGTCGAATACCGCGACCGGCTGAACCAATTGGCGGACGAAGCCGAAGCAAACGGCTGGAATCGGGAAGCCGCTCTCGCCCGCAATTGCAGTCCTCCGCAAGAGACGGACAAGATTTACATTCCCGTGCTTCCTCTCGAAGCGGGACAGTGGGATCGGGACGGAGAAAAACGGAAGGGGGCGAAAAAGCCGGCTCTTTCCGCCGAAGAGGATCGCGATGCGGCCGCAACCTCGGATTCTCGACAAAAATGGAAGGCCCGGTTCGTCAAATTGCGGAAGGAGTACGCCCAAACGCTTTTCGGCTACGCCAAAAGAGCGGCGAAGCAAGACAAGGGAACGCTCGGTCTGCAACTGTCCCTCGCCGCCTTGCACGCCGACCCGGATCATACCGCGATCCGGACGATGCTCGGTTTCATTCGCTATAAAGAAGAATGGCGAACCCCCTGGGAAGTCCAAAAACTGAAGGACGGGTTCGTCGACCATCCCCGATTCGGTTGGATTCCGCAAAAAAACGTCAAACGTTACGAAGACGGCAAACGCTTCGACGGTGAGGTTTGGTTATCCGAAGAAGAAGATCGGGAGCAGCATCGGAATATTCGAGACGGTTGGATCATCGAGTCGGAACATTATAGGATTCGAACCAACCACAGCATCGAAGAGGGCGTTCGGATCAACCGTCAATTGGAGGATTTGTATCGGGCCTGGAAACTCCTCTTTTTTCGGTATATGGCGAGCGATGAGGAATTGGCCGCGATGTTCGGCGGCAAGAACACCCCGCAACCGCTTCCGCGGCACATGGTTTACCTTTTCCGGAACAAGGCGGACTACATTCGCAACCTCATCAAAGAGGAACCGGCCCTTGCCGGCACGATCGGGCTGTACGAAGCGAACTCCCAAAAATGTTTTTTTTTCGCGGTCGATGCCGACCCGAACGATTCGGAGGATGCGGAAGACGCCGAGCGAACGGTGTTGCATGAAGCGACCCATCAATTGTTTTCCGAAACGCGGGAGACCTCCCCGGTCGTCGGAATCCGATGCAATTTCTGGATCGCCGAGGGGATTGCCATGTACATGGAATCGCTGAGAAAAGAGGGGGATTATTACGTTCTCGGAGGAAGGGATCATATCCGCTTTCAAGCGGCCCTCATCCGAAAATTGGAGATGGGGTTTTATGTCCCGTTCGACGCGTTGGTGCGGTTCAACAAAATGACGTTTCAAACCTACCCGGACGTCGTTCCGCTCTACTCCCAGTCGGCGGGAATGACGCATTTCCTGATGCACGGCGATGGGGGCAAATTTCGCGATGCGACGGTCGAATACCTGCGGCGGCTGTACGACGGCGAGGACCAACCGCAAACGCTGGAAAAACTGACCGGCTGTTCCTTGCGGGAGTTGGACGCGTCGTACGAAAAATATTTACTGGAGAGCCAAGAGCCGTTAGAATAGCCTTACGGCGCTGAGTTCCAGGCATAATTTACCTTTTGTTTTGTAATGACTTTCGTCACCCCCGCGCAGGCGGGGGTCCAGAGGGAAACCGTAATCTCTGGATCCCCGCCTGCGCGGGGATGACGGAAAGTAAGATCAAAATTTTTGCGCAGCACATTATTCGAAATAATGGATCCAATGCCAGTCTGAAGCCTCACTCACCTATGTCAACAACACAACCTGCGAACACATTGGCCGTTCGGGAGTTTATCACCTGCCCGCACTGTTGGCACGAATTTCCGGTCGATCAGACACTTTGGATCGCCGAAAGCCCGGATAATCTCGGCGATCCCCGGCTGGGGGAATCCGCGCCGCAGCGATTCCTGCCGACGCGGTTCGACGCGAAGGGCGCCGCGATTGATTCGGCGGGGTTTCCTTGCCGAAAACTGGCCTGCCCGCACTGTCATTTGGTCTTGCCGCGTCCCTGTTTCGAAATCCCGCCTTATTTCATTTCGATCGTCGGTGCTCCGGCTTCGGGAAAATCGTATTTCCTC
The DNA here is from genome assembly GCA_031549145.1 of Thermoguttaceae bacterium. GTDB lineage: Bacteria > Planctomycetota > Planctomycetia > Pirellulales > Thermoguttaceae > JAVBSX01. Next base: position 4,228 of record JAVBQI010000216.1, read on the forward strand.
GCCTCGATGATCTGGAAACTTCGCCAAACCCTTCCCCGGTCGTTCGGGATCGATTTTTCCGACGCCGACCCGGAAATGAATTTGCGAGTGCATCAATACGAATCGACGCTGTTTCTGGATTTCGGCTCGCAACACCTGGTCGCGCTCGAAAAAACCGAGGTGTACGGCAGTTCGTATGACACGGTGTTGATCAACGGTCAAAGGGTCGCCTACCCGCAGCCGTTCGTTTTTTCGATCAGCCCGAGCCTGGAACATCCGAACGCGGAGAATGCCTTGCGATTTTCGCAGCTCCTCGCACTCTACGATAATGCCGGCGAGAGTTATTTGCCCGGAGCCGATTCGGCGACGCATCCGGTCACCTGGCATTTGGCCCAGAGTCATTCTCTTTTTTTCCTGTACGATCCGACGCAGGATCATCGCTTTCGCGAGGCGTGCAAGAGCCGCAGCGACGATCCGCAGCTGCGGGAATCGTTGGACGGGACGGCGTTGCACCGTTCGCCGGTCCGGCAAGATGTCATTTTAGCGGAAATGATCCGGCGGATCCGGGATCATCTCGGGCTCTCGCTCAACCAGAAGCACAAAAGGCCGCTTTACGTGGTGCTCACGAAGCTGGACGCTTGGAAATCCCTGCTTCCCGGAATCGATTGGAGCAATCCCTGGAAGAAGGTGACATCCCGCGATCCGGAAAGTCTGATGGTGGTCAAAGGGGGCGCGGCCCGGAGCCCGGAAACGCCGTCGCCGCAGCCGACCGATTTCGGCGGGGAGTGGGACCGGATTTTCGATCGGGAGGAGCCGCCCGAAGAGAAAAAAGAAGCGGCGGCCGAGCCTTCCAAGTATCGTAGTCCTTTGGCCGGGTTCTCGATGAAAAATGTCGAGACGGTTTCCCAGACCGTCCGGGAACTGCTGTTGAAACTCGCTCCGGAAATCGTAACGACGGCGGAGCACTTCGCCGAAGAAGTGTTGTTTATTCCGATGAGCGCGACCGGTCTGTCCCCGTCGCTCGACCCGCAATCGGGGGCACTCGGATTTCGCCCCAAGGACCTTTCCCCGATTTGGGCGGAGGTTCCGCTCTTGCACGCGCTCGCGAAATCGACGCGCGGCATCATCCCGACCCTGCAACCGAAACGGTAGGAATGGTAGAAAAAGGTTCCTGACACCTTTTCTGACCCCGTTGAGCCGAGCGGCGTAGACGCCGTGCAGATCGTGTACAAGGTCCGCAAGTTGCGCTGCGCTACACTTGCGGCTCTTTTTATCTCGAAATCAGTACTTGACGCAGAGGGTGCTGAGCAGGGTCGAAAAGGAGTTGCTGTTTTCGCTGTCGGCGAGTTTCGTAACCTGGCAATCGACGACCGGGCCCTTGACCGGACTGATCAGGATCGTCGATTGCTGGCTCCGCAAATTACGGATCTGCTCCAGGCTCGGCCGCTTCAAATCGGCCGGACTTTCGGCGACAATGACAAGCCGGCGTTTGCGGTACTGCCCCAACATCTGGGAGACGGTCATCGTATGGTCGAGTTTCTCCGAAAGGAAACTTTCGACCAGGAATTTCGCCTTTTGCCCGTCGACCATGTCGTTTCCAAAACCGAGAATCACCGCCCCCATGCCGAACGGCCCATCGGCCAACTCTTTGAACGAGGTGATGAAGCAGGTAAAGTTCGATTTGACGACGACGATATCGACATCGAAGAGTGCTTCCTCGCTCGCGGCACGGGCGGCGGCCTTCTCACCTTTGCGGTGCCCGACGTTCTTGATCGTGTTGCGGATCGCCTTATAGCGGTCGAGCATCACGCCGTTGGGACCGACGATATTGAAAAAATCTTCCGTAAAGACAAACGTGATCTTGCGGTTGGTGCGAATCAATCGGGTGACGAAATCCTCGATATTGGCGGCCATGTCTCGAATAGAAAGTGGGAAGTGTGAAGTGGGAAGTGAAGAGTAAGAAAAGGGAGGTCGAGTCGGAAACGGTGGCTCGACCTCCCCTCTTTGCTTCATATTTACTGATCTTTACAAAAAATTCCGGGTAGGGGCAGCAGCCGGAAGCGTCAGCGCCCGGTTTTCCAATACGGCAATGCGACGCCAACCCGGCGCTTACGCTTCGGGCTGCTGTTTGCCGTGTTCGATTTTTTGCGTGAGGATCAGTAAAGCGTCCTGCCTTTTTATTGTATGACGCGGAGGAAGATGTTCTTGAACTGCGGCTTCGCGGTCGGATCGTGCTGCTGCAGGGCGATGTACCCCTTCTGCCGGATCCGTTTCGTCGCCTCGGTGATCGGTTCCGGCTGCGGAATCGCCTGGGCTTTTTCCGCTTTTTCGACCGGATCGACGTAAATGTAAATCACCTCGTCGTCGACCCGAACGGTGAGTGTGTCCCCTTTGACGGTGATGTAGTAGGTAAACCATTCGTCGTCGTTGTGCGGAGCCTTCAGGAGCTTGATAATGTTGTAAAGACTGGCGGTCTTGACGGGATCGCCGTGCGAGGAGTTGATTTGCAGCTCGAATCCTTCCTTCGGCCAGGCATTATCGACCCAGGGAGAGTGGAAATAGAGGCCGGAATTCCCCCCCTTGTTGATCTTGCAATCGATTTTCAATTCGAAATCGCCGAGCTCTTCCATATAATAGAGGTGGTTGCGTTTTCCGACACCGGTGATCGCTCCGTCTTCAATGATCCAGCCTTCGTAAGGTTCGTTCGCCTTCCAACCGTCGAGGGATTTGCCGTCGAAAATGGAAACCCAGCCTCGTTCTTTGTCCTCATCCGAGAGCGTTTTGTCTTGGGCGGGGAGCAGGGCGACGAAAGAAAAAACAGCCAACACGGCAAGAAACGTCTTTTTCATGATTTTTCTCCGAAAAAAATGGGGGTAATTAAATGTAATGAGAAACACGGAAACCGGTGATTCAATCACAGCACTGATCGCAAACGAAAAGGTCAGGGCATTTTACACATTATATCGGTCTCAAGAAAGACCCTCGAAAAATTTGACGGCATACCCACAAAAAACCAAAACCGGGCAAAAACCGCGAAAGTAAAAAAACGCGATCAGAGCCGCGACCGTAAGGGAGCGGTTGACCCGCTGAACCGCTTCCTTACGGGCGCGGCCCTGACTGAAGGTTGGACAAAGGCTCTGCGATCTCCGCGTCGCCGCACGAAATTATTTCCCGGAGAATGGGCAATTTCGGAAATCTGGAATTGCCATTTTATTGGCAAAGTGGTAAAATTCGGAAAATCGTTAAATTCCCTCCAAACAACCCTTTTAGTTTGCGACAACTGAAATTTTCCTGATTAAATAAACAATATTTCCGTTCGGAGTTTTGAACATGAACCATTGCAAGATTCTTTTTTCCTTTTTTCTAGCTTCGTCTCTTTTGATTCTTGCGGGAAACCTTCGGGCTGCCGACGAACCTCTTCCGGAAAAACAGGCGGAAACGGCCTCGGAAACGGCTCCGGCAGCGGATGTTGACAAAAAGGCTGAAGACGGAAAAAATTCCGACACGGAAAAGGTCCCCGAGAAAAAGAGCGATGCCGAGAGCAAGGCAAACGCCGGAGCCGAATACCTCGATCAGGCGACCGAGGCGAAGATTACGGCTGCGTCCATGGACGACCTCGCCCGGGTGATCCGGCTTTGCGAACGGGCCAAGAAAGCGGGACTTTCCCCCGAAAATACCGAATATTGCGATCAGCTGAAGGCTTCGACCCAAATGCAGCGGGGACTGATTACCGCGAAGGTGCTTTCTGAAATGGACTTGGGCGAGCCGGGTTGGGATATGTTGCGACACACGACGCTGAGCGATCTTGAAGAAGCCTTGAAAATCATTCCGGATCATGCCCAGGCCTATTTTTTCATCGCCCAACTGAACCTGCTGCCCGGCGGCGATCAGGCGAGAGGGAAGGCCGCACTTGAGATCGCGATTGAAAAGGCGGGGGATGAGGACATCGAACTGAAGACGAAAGCGATGCTTACCAAGGCGCTATTGGAAGAAGACCAGGAGAAGAAACTGGCGATCCTTCGGGATATCTTGAAAATCGTTCCCGAATCCGTCCCGTTTCTGCTTGCCTGCGGGGCGGCTTTTGCCGATGCGAAGCAATTCGATGAGGCGATCGAGTGCATGAAAAAAATACTGGAGCTCGATCCGGAAAACGCCGTCGCCCTGGGAATGTCGGCTGAAATTTATTATCGGCAGGAAAAATTTGACGACGCTTTGCGGATCATCGGGCAGCTTGAAAAAATTCGATCCGGTGATGCCGCCCTATTGTTGGAAAAGGGGAGGATTTTCTATCGAATGGAAAAACTCGACGAAGCGATTGCCGCTTTGGAAGAGGCTCGGGCCAAGGACCCGCGCAATCCGGACGTCCTCGCACTGCGGGCGAGCATTTATCTCGACAAAAAGGATTACGAAAGCGCTGAAAAGGACATCGACGCCCTTTCCCGTTTTGATATCCCGGCAGCGAAAAGCATCGCCTTGCGTCTGAGGGTCAAGCTGTTGGGTGACCAGGAAAAATATGACGAAGCGATCGAACAGCTTGGAAAACTGATCGAAACAAGCGATTACACCGCCGATCTGCAACTCTGGAAGGCGATGTTGTATTCTTCGAAAAAGGCCAATAGCAAGGCGTTGGCAATCTTGGACGAGGTCCTCAAAATGCCGAAGGACAAGTTTCGGGACAATGATTATTTTCGGACCCTTCGCAGTCGCGGCGATGTTCTTTTAGGGTTGGGCGATCACAACGAGGCGATTAAGACCTACGATAAGGCGCTCGAACTCGATCCGAAAGATTACAATTTGCTCAACAACCTGGCCTGGGTCCTCGCGACCTCGCCGTTCGAGACCTACCGAAACGGGCGGCGGGCCCTCGAACTCGCGACCGAATCGGCCGAGTTGTGCAAATACGAAAAGGCGCACGTCCTGAGTACGCTCGCCTCCGCTTATGCCGAGCTGGGGGATTTCGATAAGGCGATCGAATGGTCGACCAAGGCGGTCGAAGCGGCCGAAAAAGAGGAACACGAAAAGATCGACGAGCTGAAAAAGGAATTGGAAAGTTATAAAGAGCACAAGCCTTGGCGAGAGCGAACCGAGGAAGACGTCAAGGACGAAGAGAAAAAATAGTTTTCCGCACAGCAAAAGGTTCTTTGTCGTCAATCAAATTTCGAACCTTTCATGTTTTCGTTCGTACCAACACAAAATTAAGGCAAAGACCTTCGAGAAGGCGGAATAAATTCCGTCATCCCCGCGCAGGCGGGGATCCAGAGATTACGGTTTCCCTCTGGACCCCCGCCTGCGCGGGGGTGACGTTGGTCATTTCATGACTTTGTACTGAATATCAAGCAACAGCCCGGGCTTTGGGGCACGACAGCGGAAAACAAGGCGCATCCGTTTTCGCGGTCTTTCTATGGAACAGGAACAACGGTCCGGCCATATCATCGATATTACGAAGATTCATATCAAACGACGCCGGATCGTTTTGAAGGCGATCCTGCTCGGATTGATCGTCGGCTTGATCTCCTGCGCTTTTCGATTCTGCCTCGGTTTTCTCGAACAGGGCCGAACCTTTTTTTTCCAACGATTGGCCGAAAACGGTGTCGACTCGACCGGTCGGCTCCTCATCGCCCTCGCGATCGGCATTTTGGGGGTGAGCGTTGCGCTTTGGCTCGTCCGCCGATTCTCTCCCGAGGCCTCGGGCAGCGGCATCCCCCAGTTGAAGTCGGTCGTTCTCGGGGACCGGACCTTTCGTTGGCAACGGTTGCTGCCGGTCAAATTTTTCGCCGGTCTTTTAGGAATCGGCTCCGGGCTGGCCTTGGGACGGGAGGGACCGACCGTTCAAATGGGGGGTGCGGCCGGAATGATGCTTTCGGACGCGTTGCGGTTGAAAACCGAGAGCGCGGAGCGAACGGTGTTGGTCAGCGCCGGATCGGCGGCGGGACTTTCGGCGGCGTTCAACGCTCCGCTCGCCGCGTTGATGTTCGTCCTCGAAGAATTGTACGGGACGTTGACGCCGATTATTTTCGTCGCCTCGTTTCTCGCGGCCGTCTCCGCCGATGTTGTCGGACAACTGCTGCTCGGGGGCGGCCCGGTCTTCGCCCTTGATACGATCGCCCCGCCGAGCTTGCACGCGATTCCTTTCGCCCTCCTGCTCGGCGTGTTGTGCGGCCTGCTCGGTGTCGCTTTCAACCGCGTGCTGCTTGGGATCATTCCGCTTTTCGAACGGATCAAACAATGCTCGCCGCTGTTGCCCGGGATCATCACGGGAACCTGTCTCGGCATCGTGCTCTGGTTGAGCCCTGAAACCGTCGGCTCCGGCACTCGGCTGACGGAACACGTTCTCGGAAACGACGTGTCGAGACGGATTTTGTTGGTTTTGCTGCTGACCCGTTTCGCCTTGACGATGCTCAGTTACGGTTCCGGGGCGGCCGGAGGAATTTTTACGCCGATTCTCGTGCTGGGAGCACTGTCCGGGTTGATGGTGGGGCGGACGGCCCACCTGTTTCTGCCGGGCTGGTCCGATGCACCGGAGATCTTCGCCGTGATCGGAATGGGCGCGCTTTTTACCGCGATCGTCCGGGCGCCGCTCACCGGAATCGTTTTGATGGTCGAATTGACGGGCGAGTACGGGTTTATGCTGCCGCTCTTGGTCGCGTCGTTGACCGCTTACGGCGTCGCGGAATACCTGCGCGTCCCGCCTATTTACGAAGCGTTGAGAAAACGGACCGCTCGCGGACCTTGAATAATTGTTTGGTCGTTGTCGGGACCGCGGGTCCCGGCTCGTGGTATCAGGTTAATTAAAAACATGTCAACCTTTTCAAATCGTTTGATTGCGATGATCCGAAAACGAATTTGGCCTGCAATTCCGCTGCTATTCCTCGCGATCGTCTCCCCTTCGGTCGCGGCCGAAGAGCATGTCGCCGTCGTTTGTCCCGAGGTCTTTCGGCAATCGCTCGAACCTTGGGTCGAGCATCGCCTCGACCAAGGGTACACGCTGCACCTGATCGATCCCGGAGAGCGGCCGACGGTTGATGGGATTCGCATGCAAATCCGCCGGCTCGCCTGTCGCTCCCCGATTCGGGCAATCCTGCTGGTCGGCAACGGAATCGAGACCGCTCCCGGCCGCCCGTTCGTTCCGGTCCCCACAACCGAGGCCAAGGTGATCGGCTTCTTCGGCGAGGAAAACGATATCGCTTCCGACAACGTCTACGCCGATTTGAACGACGACGAACTGCCGGAACTCGCCGTCGGCCGGCTGTCCGTCGATTCCCCCGAAGAACTCGACGCTCTCGTTCGCAAGATCGTCCGTTACGAAACGGAGCGGCGGAACGGGCCCTGGTTGCATCGTTTGAATTTCGTCGCCGGGGTCGGCAATTTTTCCCCGATCCTGGACCGGACGATCGAATCTTCGGCCCGCTACGTTCTTTCCCGAACGATTCCGCCGGCCTATGAGATCACGTTGACGCAAGCCGATTGGAAAAGCCCGTATTGCCCCGCCCCGAATCGCTTCCGAAGCGAAACGATCAACCGGTTGAACGAAGGTTGTCTCTGTTGGGTTTATCTCGGACACGGTTCGCGAGGGGAACTGGACCGGATGTATCTTCCGAACGGTTATTATCCGATTTTCGGCGAAGAGGATTGCGGGTTCGTCGCCTGCGAACATGCGCCGATCGCGATTTTTCTGGCCTGTTACACCGGGGCGTTCGACGACCCGGCCTCGGATTCGCTCGCCGAAAAACTGCATCGCCGCCCGGACGGACCGGTCGCGGTTCTCGCCGCCTCGCGAACGTCGATGCCCTACGGCAACTCGGTCCTCGGGCTGGAGCTGATCGAAGAAATGTTCCGACCGCGAACGGAGAACGAACCGCTGCTCTTGGGAGACGTCGTTCTCGCGGCGAAACGCAACTCGATCCTGCGAAAAAACGGACAACCTCAGGACCTGCCTCAAAACGGTAAGCGGTCGCACGAACGTCCAGTCCGGGAGATGATTGATTCAATCGCAAAAATGCTCGACCCGAAAAGCGGGCGGCTGGAGGAGCAACAGATTGATCACTTGCATCTTTTCAATCTTTTCGGCGATCCGCTCTTGCGGGTTCCGAAACCGATCCCCCTCGAATTCGAGGCTCCGGAGGAAGCAACACCCGAATCGCTCATCACGGTTCGCGGAAAAATCCCTCCCAGCCCAACTGCGGAAACGGAGACCGCGATCATCGAACTGTCGATCCCGAAAGCAAGAAACGTCGTCTCCTTTCCGAAGCGGAAGACTTTTGAAATGACGGAAGAAACCTTCGCCGAATTCGAGCGGACCTATCAAGCGGCGAACCAAAGGACCGTTGTCCGGATCGGAACGAAAATCGAGGAGGGAACGTTTTCCGCCCAACTGCCGATTCCGGAAAATGCTCTCGGCGAGTACGACATCCGGGTTTACCTTGATTCGAAAAGCCGTTTCGCTCTCGGTGCCCGCCCGATTTCGATTAAGCCTCGTGCCCGCACGGAAAACCCGCAAAGCGCCTCGGCGCGAGATGAGCAAACCGCACCAAGGCTGTAGGACCTGGTTCCCAACCGGTCCCTACAGCCTACAGTCTATAGCCTACAGCCTTACCCCGTCAAAGGAGTTTCGACATTGGATATCCCACGTTTCTTCAACATTACCGAAAGTGCTCACCGCATTCATAACCCGTTCACACCCGAAAAACTCGCGACTCTCGGAGCGGTGCTGCGTTTGGAGCCGGGGACCCGCGTGCTCGATCTCGGCAGCGGTTCGGGAGAGATGCTATGCACTTGGGCACGCGATTATGGTATCACCGGCCTCGGCGTCGATATGAGCCGGCTGTTTAGCGAACAGGCGAAACGCCGCGCGGAAGAGCTCGGCCTCGCCGATCGCGTCGCGTTCCTGCACGGCGATGCCGTCGGCTACGTTGCCGAGGAAAAGTGCGACATCGCCGCCTGCCTCGGCGCGACTTGGATCGGCGGGGGCGTTGCTGGCACGATCGAACTTCTGGCGAAGAGCCTCCGTCCCAACGGCATCCTCCTCATCGGCGAGCCTTACTGGCGCCGGTTGCCGCCGACGGAAGAGACGGCCAAAGAATGCTTCGCCGAATCGGTCTCCGACTTTCTCATGCTTCCCGGCCTTGTCGGGTCTTTCGGCGAACTCGGTTACGATGTCGTCGAAATGGTTTTGGCCGACCAGGAAGGCTGGGATCGGTACGAGGCGGCCAAGTGGCTCACCATGCGGCGTTGGCTCGAAGCGAACCCCGGGGACGACTTCGCGGAAGAAATCCGGGTCAATCTGACCGCGGCACCCAAGCGACACGTCGAGTACACCCGCGAATACCTGGGATGGGGCGTGTTCGCGCTGATGTCGCGCGATTGACGAACTGTTGCTGGTCTATTTGATTTGATATTTCCCTCGTCCCTGGACCGTGAACGATTACGGTTTTTTAACACGGAAAGACGGAAAAACGCGGAATTTTTATTTTTCCGTCTATTCCGTTATTCCGCGTATTCCGTGGTTAAAAAAGACGATTGTAAAGGTTGTTTTGCTACAAATCCTTAGTTCACTGTTAATCTGAAATTCAGTGGTATTCCGTCCCCAGACTTTCGAACAATTCGTGCACTTTTTTTTCAACGAGATCGTGCAATTCTTCGGCATTCATTGCCCGGGCCGTTTCGAAAGGGATCAGTTCGCCGAACTTGACCTTGATGTGACCGGGGCCGGGCAGCCGGTTAAAACGGGGCCAGGCCTCGAACACCCCCTCGATCGCGACGGGCAGGATCGACGCCTGTCCGCGAAGGGCGAACGTCAGGAAGCCGGATTTGAACGGAGCGATCTTCCCGTCCCGGCAGCGTTCGCCTTCCGGGAACATCAGCACCATTTCGCCGTTCTTGAGTCGCTTGATCGTTTCTTTCATCCCCTCGAAGCCGATCCCTTCGTTGTTGAGCGGGATCGCGTCGAAGGAGTCGATCAGTTTGGCGAAAGGTTTGAATTTGAACAACCCTTTCCGGGCGAGATAATTGACTTGCCGAAAGATGCCCCCACCGATCAACGGCGGATCGTAAAACGACTGGTGATTCGCGACGATCAGCACCCCCCCCTCGGGCGGGATATTGTCCCGGCCGAAATACCGGGCCGAATAAAAGATCATGAAAAACAGCCGCACGACGATCCGGCCCAGCGCGTACCAATACTGGCGTTGCCGGGAAATCACGCGAACCTTTTTGTGGAGACGCTGTTCGGACATGTTGGGTGACAATCACTTGTTGTGCATTCCAAAAAAGAGCCGTAAGTGCAGCGAAGCGTAGCTTACGGACCTTGTACACGGACCGGCCCCGTACAAGGTCCGCAAGTTACGTCGGAGTACCGACTACACATGCGGCTCTTTTAACGAACCTTAACAAAAGTCCGTCCTACTTCACGTTCTTCAATTCGACCCAATGCTTTTCGCTCGCCGCGATCATCGCCGCTTCGAGAACGCGCTGCGTCTGGTAGGCGTCGTTGAAATCGGGGAGCGGAACCGTCGGCTCTTTGCCCGCAAGCTTGAGGATGATGTCGTAGGCCATGCTCGTGAAGCAATGCTCGTAGCCGATGATGTGGGCATCGGGCCAGTAATTCGCGACATACGGATGGTCGCCGCCGTGCGTACACATGATCGTCGTCCAGCCTTGCACCGCCCGCGGCCGGGTCGCGTCATAAAATTCGAGGTAGTTCATCCGCTCGAAATTGAACTTGAGGGCACCTTTCGTTCCGTTGATTTCGAAGCCGTTGGCGTTCTGGTTGCCGGTCGCCTGCCGGGCCGCTTCGTAGGAGCCGACCGCGCCGTTGTTGTATTTCGCGAGGAAGAGAACCGTATCGTCGACGGTCACTTCCCCCATCTTGACGTTTTCGGCGCCCGCCTTGCTGTAACGCATCTGCTCGTCGGTCACGATCCCGCCGCCGCTGTCCTGTTCGATGATCCTGCGCTGTTTGACGAAGGTCTCGGCGATCGCCCCGCAGATGTCGGTGATTTCAAGACCGGAAACGAACCGGGTCATGTCGATGATGTGGGCGTTCAAATCGCCGTGGGCGCCGGAACCGGCCAGTTCCTTTTTGAACCGCCAGGCGTAGGGAACCGACTCATCGGCCCAATCCTGCAGGTAACTCGCCCGGACGTGTCGAATTTCGCCGATCGCGCCTTGCTTGACCAGTTGATGGGCCAAAGCGACGGCCGGGGCGCGGCGGTAATTGAACCAAACGAAGGTCGGGACCTTCGCCTTGGCGGCGGCTTCGGCCATTTCCCGGGCTTCCTGCAAGGTCCCGGCGATCGGCTTTTCGCAGGAGCAGGCTTTTCCGGCGGCGATCGCGGCCTTGGCCGGCGGAGCGTGCATAAAGTTCGGCGTCACGATATCGACCAAGCCGATTTCAGGCGATTTGACGAGAGCTTCCCAATCGGTCGAGGCGTTTTGCCAGCCCCATTTCTCGGCGAAGGCTTTCGGGTTTTCCGCTTCCATACCGTAAACGGTGTGCATCACCGCCTTGAGCGGGGGATTGAAAAAGCGATTGACCTGTCCCCAGGCATTCGAATGGGACCGTCCCATGAATCCTTGCCCGATCATTGCAACATTGAGTGTCTCAGCCATGTTTTTCTCCTGTTCGATATATTGTACGGTTTGAGGCGACACCTCGCCCTCGAAAAGACGCATTTTAGCTTTCGCCGACGACGATTTCAAGAGCCGCTGTTCGCGGCACGAGGAACGCAAAGTCGAACGCGGCAAACAGCAGCCCGAAGCGTCAGCGCCGGGTTGGTCCCGCATTTCCGCATTGGAAAACCGGGCGCTGACGCTTCCGGCTGCTGCCAGTGTCGATATTTTTTCTAAATCTCGACTTTGCAATCGTCTTGCATATTCGCGATTTTGAGTGAGGTCTCCCCGAGATTTTATAATCCAGCCGTCTTTCGCATTTTCTCCAAACTACCAATGATAAAATGTCAAGGAAAAATTTCATTTAAAAAGAACAAAATATTCGCGAAAACGTAGAAGAAAAAATCAGGTTTTCGTTCTCGACGGAATAGAATTCTGATAGAATATCGCTCGATGTCAATAATGCACTGACAGACCTTTGAATCAAGGAAGAAAGAAGATGCCCCCCACCCCCCACCGAACTCCCCGGCTGGTGAAATCCTACCGGGATTACCTTGCAACCCAGAACACGGGTGCTTTCGTTCGCGGCGTCGCCGGCACCTACGCGAAAGGGACGTTATCCCGGCTTGCACTTTCCGAGAACATCGAAACGCGCAGGGCCGGCGTCCTCGCGCTGAATTACCTCGGCGATTACGAAGAAAACGTTCTTTTCGGACGGCTCCTGCACGACGAGGACCGGATCGTTCGGTTGCTCGCCGAAACCGGCATCAAATCGCTTTGGATCCGTGCCGAAGACGAGCAACAGCGGCAAAAACTCTGCGCCGTGATCCGGCTGGTCGCCTTTCATTTCTACGAAGAGGCGATTGAAAGCGCGAACATCCTGATCGCCGAGTCCCCAAACTACGCCGAGGCCTGGAATCAACGCGGCGTCGCCTTTTTCGCGTTGAAAAAATTCGAGGAGACGATTCAGGACGCGAGGATGACGCTGGAGCTGAACCCGTACCATTTCGGGGCCGCGACGGGCATGGGTTACGCCCAGATGCAACTCGATCGGTGGGACGAGGCGATCGAGAGTTTTCAACACGCGCTCGAAATCAATCCGAACCTGCATCACATTCGCGGCACGGTTGCCCAAATCGAACGGGTGATGTATAAGGAATAGAGGAGAAAGAGGCAAGAAAATTGGTCCCCCGACTTTTCTTGTCTTCCTGTTTCGACCCGAGGTCGAATTTTCCTCATTTCCTCTCTCCCGAGCGTTACTCTCCCCATGTCAATCAGATTCATTTTTTTCGATCTCGGCCAGGTTCTGGTTCGGTTTTCCAACCGCAAGCTCCTGGAACAGGTCGGGATGGTTCTCGGTTACTCTCCCCAGCAGGTCTCGGAGGTTCTTTTCGTTCCCGAGATGATCCAAAAAGTCGAATGCGGCCAGATCACCGAGTCGGATTATTACGAATTCCTCTGCGGTCAGATCGGCTTTCGTCCCGACCGGGAACGCTTTCAAGAAGCGGTCAACGCAATTTTCTGGCTCAACGATCCGATGGTCGAGGTCACCCGGAAATTGTCCCGCCGCGATTTTCCCCGGGGAATTCTGTCCAACATCGGACCTTGGCATTGGCAGCATTGTTCGACGATGTTCCCGACGATTTTCAGGGATATTCCCGGGAACCACATTTTGAGTTACGAGGTCGGAGCGATGAAACCGACCGCGGATATTTTTCAGGCAGCCTTTTCTCTCGCTACGAAAACGGTCCCGGATATCGCTCCGGACGAAATTCTTTTCATTGACGATCTCGAAGCCAACATCGCCGGAGCGCAAGCCTGTGGTTGGGACGCGATCCAGTATTCGCATTCGGCCCATGAACGATTGCTCGAAGAGTTGCGAATTCGTACGATTCTCACTTGAGATCGTCCCTCTTCGGGTTATAATCAAGACGATCAAGGTCGTTTGGCGAACGGGCGAACATTTTTCCTTTTCTTTTTCGGCGAGGAGAAAATGCGAATTTGTGCAATCATTCCGATCATTCTCGTTCTGTTGTTGTGTTCCTCTCTTTCGGCCGAGGATCGAACCTGGAACAGCCGCGACGGAAAATTTCAGGTCGAAGCGTCATTGCTCGATTTCGACGGCAAAACCGTCAAATTGCACAAAAAGGAAGACGGAAAAGTCGTCGAGCTGTCGCTTGAAAAACTGTCTCTTCTCGACCAGCTGTACGTCAAAAAAATCATGGGGTCCCTCACGGGGGATAACCCGTCCCCGTCCGGGGTTTCCGAACCGTCGCCCCCCTCCCGGACGACCGAGAAATCGGGAAGCTCCGGCCGGATGTGGGGGGATGACGGCGAGGCCGAAGCGCGAATCGTCCCCGAGAAAGGCGCGAAAGCTCCCTCTCCCGAACTCCCCGAAGGGGCTTACCAGGGGAAAGTGCTTCGCGTTCGACTGGAATCGGCCCGGGATATCATCGTACAAGAGGCTCCGACTTCCTGGTCGATCGAGCCGGACCCGGCCTTTCTCAAGGAGCTCGGTTTCCAACCCAAGCCGGTCCATTTCAGGTCGCAGGAAAGCGGTTTCCGGAATTCTTTCCAGTACGAAGGCCTTGTTTTTTGCGAAAAGGCCCCCGAAAAATTTCTCACTTCGATCACGATCCGGAACGAGGATAAGGTGCAGACCAAGGTCTTTCTCGGCGATCTTCGAAGCGGGGAAGTTCGGTCCCAAACCTGGCCGGCAAAATTGGATATCCAGGATATTTCTCCCGACGGGACCCGCGCGATTTTCATCCAAGAGCAAAAAGTCGTTCGCCGCCCGGACAAATATCGTTCCCCGGGCGAGGAGAAGACCCGCTATCATTTGACGTTCGCCGATCTGACGCAAGAGGATTTCCCCTGCGTCGGCGTTTTGATCCCCTTCGCGGAAAAAGCGGGTGGGTATTCCAACAGTCAATGCAATATCGTTCGTGCCGATTGGGTCGATGAGAGAAAAATTCTCACGATCTCCGCTTCCGGTTTGGCCATGCTCTTCGATGTTCCGAGCCGCCGGGCCGTTTGGCTCCTGGAAGGCGTTGCGTCCTCGGGCTGGGTCTTTTCTCCCGGGAAAAAGTACGTCATTTTCAGCGACAAGGACGGCACGCATTGCCTTTTTGAAACACTTTCCGGCAAGGTCGTCGGAAAATTTCTCGTCCCGCCCACGCAAAAGGGGGCCCGGTTCGCGTTTTCACCGGACGGAACGCGAATCGCGGCATGCAGCGAAACCGAAATCTCCTGCTGGGACGCCTGCACCGGAGAGTTCAAGGATTCGCTTTGGCTCGGCAATATCGGCGGTCTGCGTTCGCAACCCTATTGGCTGGACGATACGTATTTGATTTGCGGCGATACGCTCTTCGAGATGAAACAGTTTTTGCCGATTTGGAAGTATTCCGAGACCAACCCGCGGGACCGGGTTTTCGCGGGCCGGTATTGGCATCTCACCGGCGAAGGCTCGTCCTACACGCTTACGGGACTCCGGGTTCCGCACCGAACGATGCCGAAGCTGCCGGTCCTGAGCGAAGAGCAAAAGTACCTCATCTACCCCGGGATGCCCGTCCGGCTGATTTTCGACACCGGCATTCCCGATGATCGAAAGGTCTGTGATCACGTTGCACAAAACGTGAAGGACAACGGTTGGGTCGTCGCGGAAAAGGCTCCGACGACCTTGACCGTGGGATTTCAGCAGCAACCTCCCAAAGAATATGTATACTCGCTCGGCCGCATGTCGGCACCGCACGGTCTTTTGGGAAACAGGCCCGGGGCCAAGGTCACCTTTATTCCGTACCTCTATTATTATTCCCTGGAACGTGAAGGAGAGGTTCTCTGGGGGAGCGAGAAATGGACGGATGCCCCGGATCTCACGGTCAACGAACTGGAAACCCGTTCCGTCCAACAGGTGGTTACAGAAAAATCGAAACCGACCTCCGAATGGTATCTTCAAGCGGTCATACCGAAACGGATTCCCTACAACAAGGCCGGTCGCTCGGCGATCGGAAGCCAATAGGCTATCGACTATAGGCCGTAGGCTGTAAGACTCGTTTTCCGACCCTTCCCTACGGTCTACAGCCTACAGCCTTGAACCAATAGTCAATCATGCGAAATCCCACGATTTTTGCCGTTGTTTTGTTTTTGCTGTCGTCGCTCGTTCTTCCGGGGCAGGAGCGAACCTGGACCGATATCGGCGGAAAATTCCGGGTCGAGGCGACGTTGCTCGATTTCGACGGCAAAGCGGTCAAGCTCAAGAAGAAAGAGGGCGGGGAAGTGATCGATATTCCCTTGAAGAAGCTCTCGCTACCCGACCAGTTGTATGTCAAAAGGCTGATGAGCACCCTCGGCGACGCGGCCCAAACGCCAAAGGCCGACACGCCGAAAACGATCCCGCCTCCTGAAAAACAGGCTCCGCCCGACCCCATGTGGAATGAGGACGACAATGAAACCAAAGCTTTTACCTCTCAACTCACGAATGGTACTTTTCCGGAAAAGATTTATCCCGTTCGGTTGGATCATGCGAAAGAAATGACATTGACGAAAGCGACCGATTCCCGGTCGTCCGAGCCGGATCCCTCGCCCGTCCCAAGTCTTGACTTTCGACCGAAGCCTCTCTACTTCACCTTCGATGAAGTCGATTTTCATACGCACGTCGCGAATCAAGGACTCTTTTTTTGCGATCAATCCCCGAAAAAAGTCCTGACCTCGGTCACGTTTTCCAAAACGTCTTTCGAGGCGAACGAGAAAGGGAGCCGGGATTTTCCCAAAACGAATAGCACCAAGGTTTTTCTCGGCGATCTCAAATCGGGACGGTTTCGGTCGCAGACCTGGCCGGAGACCCTGCACCCCTGCGGTCTTTCTCCCGACGGGAAGCGCGCGATTTTCATTCGGGAGCAAATCGCCGACCGCGAAAAGAAATCTTTGCCTGGTGCACGGGAAGTAATCCGTTCGCTTTTGGCTTTCGTCGATACGACCCGGGAGGACTTTTCTTGCATCGGCGTCTTGCGTCCTTTTGCCGACGAAACGGTATTTCAGCCTTCGCATTGGCCTGATGGTCGGCACAAGAGCTGGCAGGATATCAAATTCGCCGCCTGGGTCGATAATGAGCACGTTCTCGCAACCTCCGACTTCGGTCGAATGATGCTTTTCAATGTTCGATCGCGAGAAGCCGTATGGTATTTTGCGGAAAGTCGCCCGCTATTGGCTTTTTCTCCCGGGAAAAAATACATGCTTCTGCACCGCGAACAGCCGTATCTCCTCGAAACGCTGACCGGCAAGGTCGTCGGCCGATTTCAATGGCCGAAAGAAGTCGTCGATCAAGACGAGACTCGCTTTTCGTATTCTTCGAGTTGGAGATTCGCCTTTTCGCCGGACGGAACCCGGCTCGCGGCATGCACCGAGGAGTACGTTTGTTTCTGGGATACGAAAACCGGAGATTGCTCGAAGCCGTTGTATTTCGACAATCATTTTTCGAAGCCCTATTGGCTCGACGAAACTTATTTGATCCGCGGCGGAGCGCTCATCGATTCGAAACAACTCCTGCCGGTCTGGGTTTACGAAGATGCCGATTTGGAGGATTCGGTTTTCGCCGGCCTGTATTGGCACCTGGTCGAAAGAAAACACGCCAAAGACGACCGTCCCGGCTATATCCTCACCCCGCACAAGCTGCCGCATGCCGCGCTGCCGCCGCTGCCTCCCTTGAGCGATGCGCAGAAATATTGCGTCCGGCCGGGCGTCGCCGTCCGGTTGCAGGTCGATCCGGAGGTCCCCAATTCCCAAAAAGTTCTCGAATACATCACGAAAGTCGCGGAAGACAACGGGCTGGTGATTTCCGAAAACGCTCCCCTGATCCTGGCCGCACGATTCAAATGGAACGAACCCCAAACAGACGCGCCGAACAACAATATCCTCGACACGACCGCCAAACCGGATCGTGCTACTTTCACATATTCCTGTTCGTTCGAGCAGGACGGAAAGACGTACTGGGAAACGACGGACGACTGGATGTGGGATGCAGGACGGTTGCGCGAAAGGGGGGGCTCCGCTTTTCAAGATAACCCTACGGAAGAACGGAAACCGAGCTCCGAATGGTATTTGCAAGTGAAGTTTCCGAAATTCATCCCCTTCGACAAGGCCGGGCGGTCGACTATCACGGGCCGATGATCAATTCCCCCATTGAACTTGTTCGGAAACTTTAATTTGGGAGCTTTAGTGTGGCAAGCGAGAATTCATTTTGCGAGTCCTCCCAAGTCCCGAAGGGACAGGATGTCGATAACCCCCGGCGTCAGCCGGGGGAAAACGAGCCCCATGATCTTCAAGCCCCAACGGGGCGCAACCTCCCGTTTTGTGACGCCCCGTTGGGGCGGGGGTTCGTTGTTACGTCTTTCCCCCGGCTCACGCCGGGGGTTATTGAAATCGCGTCCCTTCGGGACGACTCCGAACGGCGAGGTCGGGCCTCCGGAGTTACCGAACAAGTCCATTGAATAAAACCATGAGAATCGCCACGATTATTGCCGTTATCTTGTTTTTCTCGGCCGCTCTCGTTCTTTCGGGGCAGGAGCGAACC
Source organism: Thermoguttaceae bacterium (assembly GCA_031549145.1). Taxonomy (GTDB): domain Bacteria; phylum Planctomycetota; class Planctomycetia; order Pirellulales; family Thermoguttaceae; genus JAVBSX01. The sequence goes on from JAVBQI010000216.1 coordinate 22,382, forward strand.
TGGACCGACCGCACCGGCCAATTCCGGATCAAGGCGTCGTTGCTCGATTTCGACGGCAAATTCGTCAAGCTCTTGCATCAAGGGGACGGGAAGGTGCTCAGCATTCCCCTGGAAAAGTTTTCCGCGGCCGACCAGCTGTATGTCAAAAAGACAATGGAGGCACTCGCCAACGAAGAGCAGGAGCCGAAAGACGATTCGCCGGCCGCGAGGTTCCTTGCTTCGTTGTCTGAAGATGAAAAACGGACTCCGAGCGGAAAACGGTCCCCGACCGGTTCAATGTGGGAGGACGACGAAAACCAGGACGGTGTCAAAACCCAAGACAACACTCTTTCCCAGCTTGCGAAGGGAGCTTTCTCGGGAAAGATTTTTCCGGTCCGGCTTGAGAATGCAAAATTGATTACATTGGCCCATGGGCCGACCACCTGGTCGATCGAGCCGGACCCGCCGATTGTCACAAGCCTCGACTTTCGGCCGAAACCGCTTTTTTTCACCTACAAAGAGGTGGACCGTCGTGTCGAGGTCCGGAATCAAAGGCTCTTTTTTTGCGATCGGGCTCCCGAAAAGGTTTTGACGGCGGTTACGTTTTCCAATACCTCTTTCGGAGCGAACGAGCAGGGAACGAAGGTTTTTCTCGGCGATCTCAAAACGGGACAATTTCAATCCCAGACCTGGCCGGCGTTGCTGTACCCGCGAGGTCTTTCTCCGGACGGGACTCACGCGATTTTCGTTCAGGAACAGATCATTCCCCACGAAAAGAATACATCACACTTCTCCAAGGAAAAAAGCTGTTCTCATTTGACGTTTGCCGATATGACGCAGGAAAATTATCCCTGCGTGGGCGTCTTGTGTCCGTTTGCCGACGAAGAGGCGTTTCGTCCCGATCGCGACCGCGATGATTGGCGAAAGACATGGCAGAATATCAGGTATGCGAACTGGATCGATGAGGACCACATTCTCGTCGATTCCAACAACGGTCGAACCATGCTTTTCAATGTTCGAACACGCGAGGCCGTATGGTATACGGCCGGGGACAACGCGGTATTGGCACTATCGTCCGGAAAAAAGCACCTGCTGCTGCACGGCGACCGACCGTATCTCGTTGAGACGTTTTCCGGCAAGGTGATCGGCCGGCTCCAGGTGCCGGCAGACATCGCACGGTATTATTATTCGGGTTGGAGATATGCCTTTTCCCCGGACATGACCCAAATTGCGGTGTGTACCGGCATCTACGTTTATTTCTGCAACGCGAAAACCGGGGAATGTACGAAGCCGTTTTACGTCAAAAATTTTCTCAAAAATTCTTACACGCCGTATTGGTTGAACGAAAATCACGTGATCATCGGCGGGACGCTCTTCGATGCGAAACAATCGTTGCCGATTTGGGTTTACGCCGACACGCATTTCCAGGATTCGAGTTTTGCCGGTTTGTATTGGCATTTGACCGAAAGAAGAAATGTCAAAAACACGCGGCCGGCGTACATCCTCACCTCGTTCAAACTGCCGCCCGAGTCCTTACCGCCGCTGCCTCTCTTGAGCGAGGGGCAAAAATACTGTGTCCGGCCGGGCGCCGCCGTCCGGTTGCAAATCGACCGGGAGGTCCCCGAGTATCAAAAGGTGCTCGAATACTTTACGAAAACGGCGACGGACAACGGGCTCGTCGTTTCCGAAAACGCTCCCCTGGTCCTGGCCGTGCGAATCGAACGGGAAGATTCCCGGAAAGACGTTTTTCTGCGCGATGCTTACGGTGTCGCCCAGGCGACTCACAATTTTTTCGCGTATTCCTGTTCGCTCGAACAGGATGGGAAAACGTATTGGCAAACCTCAAGCCGTTCGGGGTGGGAAGGCGTCGGAATCGAGGAATTGGAAGACCGTTCCCTTCAACAGAGGGTGACGGAAAAAAACAAACCGGACGCCGATTGGTATCTGAAGGTGGAATTTCCGAAAGTCATTCCCTACGACAAAGCAGGCCGGTCGAGCTTGCGGGAAATGAAATGATCTTTCCCGTTTTGTACTGAGTCTCAGATAAAAAATGAACTTTTTTTCGTCATTCCCGCGAAGGCGGGAATCTATAGTGAAACCGTTCCCTATGGATCCCCGCCTTCGCGGGGATGACGGTAATCATTCCAAAGCAAAGTTAAAATTTTTTCTGGATATCAGTAAAGGACTCAATATTGCATATCACAAGAAAAAAACTGATAATGGACGTCGTTCTTCTCTTCTTTCGAACGGATGACCGTTCCGGCAAAACTCTCAACCCCGATGAACGCAATGCTCAATCCCGTCAAAACAGCATCCCTTGGTTTTCTCCTCGCGATAATTTTCTGTTCGACAATTCCGGCGAAAGCGCAAAATCACGCGGATCGACAGGAATTGAGCGATCCGAAATCTTTCTCGATGATCCTGATGGGGGATCCTCAAGGCTATGTCAAGTACGACGTCAATCAGCCCATTCTCGAATTATGCATGGCGTGGGTGGCCGACAACATCGAGCGACTCCAAATCAAGGCTCTGCTCTGCACGGGCGACCTCGTCGAGCAAAACGAGAACATCGTCCTGAACCGCACCAGGCTGAACCAGACGAGCCGGGAAATGTGGGAGGCTTGTTCGCGCGCCTTCGCACGACTGGACCATAAGGTTCCGTATATCGTTTCCTGCGGCAATCACGATTACGGGTATCGGGCCGCGGAAAACGGTATGACACGATTTCCCGAGGTTTTCCCGTTTGAAAGAAACAGGGCCTGGCGCGATGTCGTTGTCGATGCCTTGCCGAATCGCAACGGAATTCCTTCACTGGAAAATGCGGCGTTCGAATTCGACACGCCGGGCTGGGGCAGGATTCTCGTGATCACTTCCGAATTTTATCCGCGCGACGAGGTGTTGGATTGGGCGAAAAAACTGGCCCAAAGCGATCGACACAAGGACAGCCGGGTCATTTTCATGACACATGCCTACATGCGGCAAAAAAATGACGGTGTCCTGCTCGACAAACACGGTTACCCTCTCCAGCCGGGCAATACCGGAGCCGCGATCTGGGAGAAGCTGATCCGCCCGACGCCGAACATCCGCTTGGTCCTTTGCGGCCATATCGCCGACGGCAACGGCAAGTTCGAGGACAACGTCGGTTTTCGCATCGACAAAAATGACGCCGGCAAAAGCGTTTCTCAAATGATGTTCAACGTGCAAACGCTCGGCGGCGGCTGGGAAGGGAACGGCGGCGACGGTTGGCTTCGCATCCTGGAATTTTTGCCGGACGGAAAAACGATCAAAGTCCGGACCTATTCGCCTCTTTTCGGGATTTCGCCGAGCACGAAACACCTGGCCCATCGCACGGAAGCGCACGACCGTTTTGATATCGTTTTGGAGGAGTGAGCCGCGCAATTTTTTGATCTGACATTCCGTCATCCCCGCGGCGGGGGGTATCCATATTTTACGGTTTCCCTCTGCCCCCCCGCCTGCGCGGGGGGTGACGGAAATTGATTCGTTATTTTTCGACAGATTATCATGAGAATTTTGATCTTTAACGTATGGCTGCTTTTCACCGTTTCGCTTTTCGCCGCCGAGCTGCGACCGGTCGATGTCGAACAGGCGTTCGTCGAGCCGGAAACCGAAGCGACGTTCCGATTCGTCGCGGAAAACGGCAGTCCCGAGTCGACGGAATTCCGCGTCCTCGACGCCTGGGGAAAGCCGATTCAAACGGTACAGGCAATCCGGGACGGCGACACGCTTCTCCTGAAGACAACGCTTTCCCGGGGGTTTTGGGAGCTCGAATATCCGGCGAACCGACAACGTTTCGGCGTCGTTGCGCTCCCGGCCTTTCGCGGAAAACCGGATCCTTTTTTTGCAATCGACGGAGCGTTTTCCTGGCTCGTCCGCGAAGACGCGATGCGGGAAGGACTCGTCAAAATGGCGAAACGCTCCGGCATCGGGATGATCCGCGAACGATTGCGTTGGAACGCCGTTGAGCCGCAGGAGGGAATCTTCGACTGGGAAACGAAAGACCGTTACGACAAACTCCGCGCCGTCTGTCAGGCCGACGGCGTCGCTGTCCTCGAACTGTTTCACGATGCCCCGGCCTGGGTCGGCAAGATCGAAAAATATCCCGACGACCTGATTAAAACGGCGCGGTCGTGGGAAGCGATCGCAAAACGCTGGTCGCCGAGCTGGGGAGCCCTCGAAATCTGGAACGAACCGGAAATTTTCTTCGGAGGGGAGCTTCCCGCCGACCAGTACGTTCCGATGGTCAAGGCGATCACGTACCGGTTGAAGAAAGCGGGAATCGCAACCCCGATTTTCGGCGGGGTGATGGCCCATTTCGAAAAGGATTGGCTCGACACCGCCGCGGAAAACGGGCTGCTCGACGTCGTCGACGGGTTCAGCTTTCATACCTACGACCGGGCGCCGAGCATGGCCCGAATCGCTGGGGAATATCGCGATTGGTTGGTAAAGCACGAAAAAGGTTCGTTACCGCTTTGGTTGACCGAATGCGGCAGGCCGTGGAAAAAGGGACCGAAGCGCCCGGAAATCGCCGAGGATTGGACGAGTGCCGTCGACATCACCATGAAAGGCGTCGAGTCCCGATGTTGCGGCGTCGACCGTTACTTCCCGTTCGTTTATCCCTATTACGAGGAAAATGACAACAACTTCGGGATGATGGACAAGCTCGGCACGCCGACCCGCTCGTTCGCGGCCTACGCCCAGTCGATCCGGATGCTGGCCGGAACGGTGTACGCCGGCGACTGGACAACCGACGAGCCGGCGATTCTTCGTGCCCGGACTTTTTCCAAAACGGAAAACGAAACCGTTCTCGTTTTGTACACGGGGAAACTGGAAACGCCGAAAAACTGGCCGCTCCCCGCCAACGTGCGCAGCGTCGAATCCGCGACCGGCGAGCCGATCGCCGTCGGCCCGGACGGAACGATTCCGCTCGCTTCGGAGAGCCTGGTTTACGTCGTTCTGGAACAACGGTCGGAGGTGATCGAACCGAAGTTTTCTCGCGGCGAAGATGCGTCCGACCTCTTGCGAGTGTCGCCGATCGTCTTGCGATACCAGTTCGACAAAGAGCGCGTCCTCGCAAGACCGCAAGGTTATACGCTCAAGCGAACCGAAGAGAAACTGTTGCCGATCACGATTCGCGTGTTCAATCTCGCGGATCGATCGGAGACCGTCCAACTTCGGTTCACGGCCTCGAATTTACCGGTCGAAACAAAAGCCGTTTCGATCCCGGGCGAAGGTTTTGCCGATGTCGTCTGGGAACTTCCGTTGAACGTTCCCGAATGGGGACGCGGCGAACCGCTGAAAGTTCGGATCGACACCGACAAGGGAGAGACGCTGGCCCTTTCGTTCAAGGGGGAAGCGACGTGGAACGGCCTCCTCTCGGCGGTCGAAGGCATCACGGAAATCCCGGTCGGCGAGATGGGCCGCTGGGTCAAGAATGCCCCGCCGATCTGTACCTCGAACTTCGAAAAACCGGGAGCCGAAGAACAGGCGGTTTGGCGGATGTTCGCGAGCTTCGGCGAAGGGGACCGCTGGACGTTTCCGAAATTCGAGTTGCCGCCGGCGATCGATCTGACGAAGGGGGACGGCCTGCTCGTTTGGGCTCGCTGCATCGGCGAGGCCAGGCCGAGCCTCATGCTGTTCGAATCGAGCGGCGTCGGCTATTTCGTCGCGCCGATCATCAAGAACGACGGCGATTGGCATGCCGTCAAGTTGCCGTTCGAGCGTTTCGTTCATGTCGGCGCGACAGGCTCCGACCCGAACGGCAAGCTCGACTTGGATCAGGTTCGTTCGTTTTCTTTCGGTGCCAACAGCCAAGGACCGAATTGCGTTTTGGAACTGAAAAAAATCGCCCTTTACCGTAACCCGGAAAAAAACTGAACTCTTTTTGAGAGTGTCGCAAGAAAATGAGGCGTCGGTTTTCGCTCTTCGGCCTATAAGAAAAGAGCAAAGAGCCGCAAGTGCAGCGCAGCGAAACTTGCGGACCTTGTACCGAGTTCGAAATCGCCGAGTCCGGGCCGTGTACAAGGTCCGTAAGTTGCGTCGGAGTACCGAGTCCACTTACGGCTCTTTTTTTATTGGCTCGATCGGCCCTTCGCTGTCGTCGATGAAACGGTATTTCAAGATCGTCCAGATCGCGGAGAGGCCGTCTTTCCAACCGATTTTTTTCCCCTCGGCATACCCGCGCGGGGCATAATCGATCGGCACTTCGAAGATCACGGCCTTTCGCCTCGCACACTTTGCCGTCAGCTCCGGCTCGATGCCGAACCGGTTCGAACGAATCGGGATCGTTTTCAGCAGATCGGCCCGAAACGCTTTGTAACAGGTCTCCATATCGGTCAAATCCAACCCGGTCATCATGTTGGAAAGTATCGTCAAGAACATGTTACCCGATCGATGAACGCGGGAACCGACCCGGCGACTTTCGCGCGGCGGGAACAACGGAGCAAACCACGGCGCGAACCGCGAACCGTAAACGACATCGGCCAGACCGTCGAGAAGTGGCCCGAGCAGTTTCGGGTAATCGTTTGGATCGTATTCCAAATCGGCGTCCTGAATGATCGCGAAATCGCCGCTCATCTCCCGGATCGCACGGCGAACGGCTCCCCCCTTCCCCTGGTTTTTCGGCTGTTCGAACGCCCGGATCTCCGGATGCCGGAGAGCCAGTTCCCGCAGAATCTCCGCCGTCCCGTCCGTCGAAGCGTCGTCGACGATCACGAGTTCCTTTCGCAAGCCCGGCAACGCGACGGCCAAGACCCGCTCGACGATTGTCGCAAGCGAATCCCGTTCGTTATATACGGGCATCAAAACGGATAAGGTTTTTTCTTCGGGCATGTTTCGAAGTATTTAGCCGGTACCCCGCGAAAGGAGAGGACGCGGAGTCCGATAAAACGCGGAGTACCGGTTAGATTAAATAGTCCTCACGCCGCGGCCGCCTTCGGCTTCGCGAGAGCCTCGGCGACATTGTCGATAAATTCCGTAACGTGCTCCTTCGCCGCGAACGCCGGGATCATCACGTCGATACAATCAAGGTTGGTCACAAAATGCGTCGATTTCTTCCGGAGCGCCGCATCGTTCGCGAACTTTCCTTCGCCGAGCACTTTCATACCGATCGTGCCGATTCCGGCGGCGTGTATCTTTTTCGCGAGTCCGAGCCCCTCTTCGACCGGGCCTTCCATATTCGCCCCCTCCGAGTTGATCCGGACGTGTACGACGTCGGTCCAAGGCGTTCGGGCGACGAGATCGAGCGCGGCATTGGCATGACAGCTGACGCCGTGCGCCCGGATCACCCCTTCCTTCTTGAGCTTTTCGAGAAGGACCATTTGATCGGCGTAGGTCTCGGTCCATTCGCCGTTGACCATGCAATGCATCTGCATCACGTCGATGTAATCGGTATTGCATTCCTTCAGAATCCGCTTGACGACGACATCGGCCGGCAGCCGTTCCTCGCCCGGGATGCCGCCCGGATGTCCCCAGATCTTGCTGACCAGCACATACGAACTCCGGGGCTTATCGGCGAGTGCCTCGGCGATGAGCCCGTGCGTGCCGTACAAATCGGCCATATCGAAGAGCCGCACCCCCTTGTCGTAGGCGAAGCGAATCAGCTCGGTCGCCTTTTCCTTCCCCAGCCGGGTTAGTTCGCTCTCCTGTTCCCAACCGCGCATTCCGGTCCCGAACCCGATCCGCGAGCACGAGACCGTTTCGGTGAGCGGGATCAGCGCGACCGGATCGGTCGAGACCGGTTTTTTCGGTTTGTTTTTCTTCTCTTCGGCCAAAGCCAGGGGGAATTCGCCGCCGACCAACACACCGGCTCCGGCGACGACTCCGCCTAAAAATTCGCGTCGTTTCAGGTCCATGATTTTTGAATTGCGTTAGAGGCTAAAAGAGTAGGAAGTGGAGAGTGGGAAGTGGGAAGCGAGGAGTAGGAACAAAAAATTTCCCACTTCCCACTTCTCACTTCTCACTTTCTTATTTCTCGTAAACCTTGATATTCCGGTACGCGACCGGGCCATGATTCCCTTGGAACATCAGCGGGCCTTTCGGGGCCTCTTTGCCGGTGATGCCGCCGGGGGTCTGCTGTTCCATTTCAACGTTTTCCTGGACGACCAGGTCGTTGAGCGTGATCTTCACGAATTTGGCCTTCGACGTTTTGTTGCCGTTGGCGTCGAATTTCGGGGCGATAAAATCAATGACGAGGTGCTGCCATTCTCCCGGCTTCAAGGACGCATTGACTTTCGGCGGGGCGGCTCCGTACAACGCTCCGACATCGCCGGGTCCCATCGTTTCGTGTCCCCAGCTGTCGAGAATTTGGACTTCGTATTCGCCCATCACGTAAACGCCGCTGTTGGAATCTTTCGAAACCATGAACTCCAAATCGATCACACAATCACCGTAGGTCTGCTCGCTGTACAGATCGACCCCGCCGCGCGGCTCTTCGGTCCAGGCGGCCTCGACGAAATTGATGAGATCACCCTGTTGGATCGCCTTGTCTTTTTTGATCAAGGTCTGGGCGGCAATCGCGTGGGGATTCGTCGGATCGAGAACGGCCCGGCCGACGATCCAGCTATTCTTGACATTCGGATCGACCGCCTTCCAGCCTTTGAGCGAAATGCCGTCGAACGGTTTTTTCGCTTCGGCGGCAAATGACACCATCGCCCCGAGAGCGACGAACAAAGCGGCAAGCAACAGTGATTTCTTCATAGGAATATCCTTTCAGGAAAGAATTTGAGGAAAGGGGGTAACGACCGAGGATTCGTTCGCCGGTCTCATCCTGTACAAAGATAACGAAATCACCAACGTCACCCCCGCGCAGGCGGGGGTCCAGAGGGAAACCGTAACCTCTGGATCCCCGCCTGCGCGAGGATGACGGAAATTCAGGTCTCTCACGAAAGGTCAATTCGGTATCTTCTCACCAGTTTAGCGGATCGGCGACGGAAAAACCAGAAGCAATTATCTCAAAAAAGGGTTGGACCGTTTTTCCCGGCCGACGGTCGTTTTCGGACCATGACCGGGATACAGAATCGTGTCGTCCGGAAGCGTCAAAATCTGGGAGCGGAGTTCCTCGATCAGTTGGTTGGAATCGCCGTCCGGGAAATCCCCCCGACCGATGCTGCCGAGAAAAATCGTATCGCCGACGAAAACCTCAAGCGGCTCGGTATCCCGCAAGAGAAAGGCAAGGTGTCCGCAACTGTGACCGGGAATTTGCAGCACTTTGATCGCAATTCCGGCGACCTCGAATTCCTCGCCCGGCTCCAACAGCCGGTCGGCCGGAGAAACAATGTGAGGAACGCCAAAATCGGCGGAAAGGTTCAAACGCGGGTTGACCAGCTTTTCCGCTTCCCGGGCACTGGTCATAATCGGGCAGCCGGGCCATTTTTCCCGCAACGCCGGGATGCCGCCGATGTGATCGTAATGCCCATGCGTAACGAGAATGGCCGTCGGCGTCAGGTCCTTTTCAAAAAGCCGGCCGAGCAATTGATCCGTATCGATTCCGGGATCGACAACAATGCAATCCTTTGATTTGTCAATATAGGCGATATAGGCATTTTCGCCGAAGGAATAGGACAGGGCAGAATAAACGTGTGTTTTCGACTTCGGCAAAATTGGTCTCCCCAAAAAGAACGCGATGTGGTATACAATAACTTAGACCGAATTAGCTCCCCGTCTTCAATACGGCAGCAGCCCAACGAGGCTGCGGTTTGCCAGAGGGCGAAGCCTACTAAAATATGCGGTTTACCGCAATTATAAGGGGGGCGGTTTGAAATTGCAACGAACAAGCGGTCGGAATACGTTGAGAGGACACAAAAAAAACACGATATATTCGATAATGTTCTTCTTTTCCCAGGTTCAGGAGCGGACTTTGCAGGGATCGAGTTGGAACGGTGGGGACAAAACAAGGAAGTGAATAATTATCAATCAAGGAAGGAAAGTATGAAAAAAAGTCTTTTTGCCGCTGGTGTTTTTCTCTTGGTGTTGCCTCTTTTTGCCTTGGCCCAAACGCAGCAAGGCTCGCGAGTCGCCGGAGAAAGCGCAAAGGTTGCCCATCGGGATATTCCGAACAACGAAAACAAGGGCTCCGCGAACGAACATCCGCTGATTCCCGTTCTTCAATGGGCTCAGCGAGGGCGGCCGGACATCGAGAAAATCAAGGATTACACCGCCGTTTTGACGAAGCAGGAAACCATTGACGGAGAGGTGCAGGAAGCCCAAATGATGGACGTCAAGGTCCGGCACGAACCGTTCAGCGTTTACGTCAAACTCCGTTGGCCCAAATCCCTGGCGGGGCAGGAAGCGATTTACGTCCGCGGCCAAAACGAGGACAAGGTTCTCGCTCACGGAACCGGCTTGCAAAAGCGTCTCGGAACGCTCAAACTCGACCCGAGCGGATTCATTACCATGCGGGGCAACAAATACCCGATCACGGATATGGGGCTTCTGAACCTGATCGACAAGCTGGTCGAGGTCGGAGAAAGAGACGTCAAATTCGGCGAATGTACGGTCGAATACTTCGAAAACGTGAAAATGGACGACCGCGATTGCACGATGATCAAGGTCATGCACCCGGTTCCGCGTAAGAGTTTTCGGTTTCATATCGCCCAAATCGTCGTCGACAACGAGCTGAACGTGCCGCTTCGGTACGATTCCTACGATTGGCCGACCGAGCCGGGCAAGGAGCCGCTGCTGATCGAGGCCTATGTGTACCAAAAGCTGCAACTCAACGTCGGCCTGACCGACGAGGATTTCAGCACCGCCAACCCGAAATACGACTACGCGAAATAGCATAACCGTTTAGCCGGGCGGCGCATCAAACAAGCCGGGACCTATGGTCCCGACTCGCGGCCTCTCGAACAAGACAATTCTTGGCCTTTCCCCCTCATTTTTCGGAATATTGAGAATTTTTCAATTCTCCTCTCGACACGGCGCCGGAAAAATTGATAATAGCGGATTGTTGTTTTCGCAATTCGCTCACTCCGGAGATTCAAATGGACGGCCCCGAAATCAGAAAAGCGATCATCGAGATTCTGGCGGATATCAATCCCGACGAAGATTATGATAATATGAAAGATGATGTTTCTTTCCGCGACCAGTTCAGTATGGACAGTATGGACCTGCTCGACATCGTTCTCG
>JAVBQI010000155.1:0-6040 GCA_031549145.1 Thermoguttaceae bacterium
GGAGGGGTCGTCCTTTCCGGAGTTGATACGGAGTCCGGTGCTGAGTCGTGTGATGATTTCGGTCAACGCTCCCATGTTGCGCTGGAGGTTGACCTGAGCCCCGAGAGCGGTGACGTTCGATGCGACGTAGAGACCTGACATGTTAAAGGAATTCCTTTCTTTCTTGACGTGAGCGGAAAACCGGCTGGCAAGGAAAAACACCTTGTTCTTTTTTTTCCCGCCAAACCGCTAACCGCAAACCGCGGATAACCAGGGATATTTTTTTCGGGAAAAATGCCCCGCAACAATTGTCGGCAATGTCAATTTAGATAAAGAAACGAAAACACCCCAAGATTGCAAAAGTTTTTTTTGGGTGGTGTTAAGACAGGAACAGACGGTAAAACGCGAAGAGCATGATTTTTTAGAATCGCAGTCCTTTCCGGAACGAAAAGGGAAGGGAGGAAAAAGAAAAGGACCAGAAGGATTACGCGGGAAAGTGCTTCTTTCTCCCTTGTGTCCTTTTGGCCCTTATAAATAGCGTCGAAGCTCGATTTCAGTTGCGTACGAGCTCCGGTTGCCGAGCATTGTTCTGCGCGACGATTCTTTCGTGGATTTCCTGCCGGTTGACGATCACGTTTTGTGGAGCATCGATGCCGATCCGGACCCGGTCACCACGAACATCGACCACCGTAATGACGATGTCGTCGCCGATGTTAATGCTCTGATTCTGGTATCTTGACAAAACTAACATGGTTGTGACGGGAATAAGGATTGATATACCGTAGCCGGTATAAGCGGGGACCTGCCGTCCAGGCAAAAAGGGCTTCGCCCACTGTCAAACCGCGGCCTCGTTGAGCCGCTGACGAACTGAATACGGGAATTTTAAACCGATTTGAGTATAAAAAGTAATATCCTTCTCGATTTCAATTTCCCTTGCGTGTAAAAGGAATCGGCAATGTTAACATGGGTTGTTTAGTAAAAAAAGAAAAAATAGCGAACAGATTTAAAATAGGAGGCATCTTTACAGAAAGAGAGGAGGGGGGTATTTTACATAGCAACTTAGCGGCTTAGCGGCTTTGAAAACGGTCTTCTAAGTTGCTAAGCCGCTGGCCGCTAAGTTGCCAATAGATCACCCCGCGCTTACGCTTGGGGCTAGTATCAATGAAAACGTGAAATGCTCTCAGTTGCTATCAACTACCAGCTATCTCAGGAAACACTATCTTCAACATGAACGTTTTAATCATTGGCGGCGGCGGGCGCGAACATGCTTTGGCTTGGAAAATCCGACAAAGCCCCAAAGCCGAGCGGGTTTTCGTCGCCCCCGGCAACGCTGGAACGGCGATTGACGCTGAAAATATCGCGATTGCCGAGACGGATTTTCCCGGCCTGATTCGCTTCGCCCAAGAGAACAATGTCGGATTGACGGTCGTCGGCCCGGAAGTACCGCTGTCTCTCGGAATCGTCGATGCCTTTCAAAAAGCCGGGCTTCGTGTGTTCGGACCGAACAAAAAAGCCGCCCAACTGGAAGCGAGCAAGGCGTTTTGCAAAGAGATTCTCCGCAAAGGGGGGGTCCCGACCGGATCGTATCACGCGTTCGATCGGGCGGAGGATGCGATTTATTTTCTGCAGGCCGATCGCGACATTCCGATCGTCGTCAAAGCCGACGGGCTGGCGGCCGGGAAAGGGGTTTTCGTCTGCGACAACCGAGCCGAGGCGATCGACGCGATCCGGCGGATCAAAGATTCCGGCGAGTTCGGCGCGGCGGGCGAGCGGCTGATTTTGGAAGAACGGCTCAAGGGGGAAGAAGCGAGCGTTTTGGCGATCACCGACGGGAAGACGATTTTGACGTTGCAGCCGGCCCAGGATCACAAGGCGGCTTTCGACGGCGATCGGGGGCCGAACACCGGCGGCATGGGAGCCTACTCACCGGCCCAGCTGGTCGATGATGCGATGTTGCATTGGATCGAAGAGCACGTTCTCGTGCCGACCGTTCATTCCCTCAACCGCAACGAAACGCCGTTTCAAGGGGTTTTGTACGCCGGTTTGATGATGTCACCGCAAGGACCGAAAGTGCTCGAATACAATGCCCGGTTCGGCGACCCGGAATGCCAACCGCTTTTGATGCGGCTGAAAACCGACCTCGTCGAAATCATGGAAGCGACGATCGACGGGACGCTCGATCGGTTGCCGCCGTTGGAATGGGACACACGGACGGCCGTTTGCGTCGTGATGGTTTCCGAAGGGTATCCCGGCTCTTACAAAAAGGGATTTCCGATCCGCGGTTTGGAAGCGGCCGCCCGATTGCCGGATGTCAAGGTTTTTCATGCCGGGACAACCTTGGGGGACGACGATGCTGTTTTGACCAGCGGCGGCCGGGTGCTCGGCGTTACGGCCTTGGGGAATTCGACTGCCGAGGCGAAGGCGAAGGCATACGAAGCCGTCCGGTTGATTTCCTGGGAAGGGGCACGGTTTCGCAGCGACATTTCGGATAAGGCGATCGGGGGATGAGACTGCGGAAAAACAGAGCCGCAAGTGTAACGCAGTGTAACTTGCGGACCTTGTACAGAGTTTGAAATTGCCGAGGCTGTGTCGAGTGCAAGGTCCGTAAGTTATGTCGGAGTACCGACTACACTTACGGCTCTTTGGGAATCCTTTCGAAACAAAAGCCGGAAAGGAGCCGTACTCGGCGCATTGACGGTGTGTTGACGGTCAATGCCAACCGGTGTTCGATCTCAACATACCGTCAATGCGCTGCGCTCCTTTCCGGCTGCTGTTTTTCGGGTCAAATTTTATTTTCGGATCTGTAAGATGAAGACCTTCGAGAAAGTAGAATAGAGTCCGTCATTCCCGCGCGGCGGGCATTCAGAGGTTACGGTTTCCCTCTGGACCCCCGCCTGCGCGGGGGTGACGAAGGTTATTTCATTACTTTGTACTACTCCTCTCTGAAGTCCGGAGCCTCGACAAATCGTCCAAATCATGCCCCCCATGTTTCTCCTGAGCACTTGTCAAATCGGGGCGGAGAGCGCGTTGAAAAACGAGATCGCCCGATCGTTTCCGACGCTGCGGCCCGCGTTTGCGCGTCCCGGTTTTTTGACGCTGAAAATCACGGACGAGGAAGCCGAGCCCTTCGAGCGCCTGCGCGAACTGCGGCCCCGGTCGGTTTTTGCGAGGTTTCTCGGCGTTTCGATCGGCAAGGTTCTCGCCGAATCGCCCGAAGCCGCCGCCTCGCGAATTTGGCGATGCGTCGCCGATTCGCCGTTGCTTGAGGAAAAAAAAATTCGACGGATACACTGCTTTTCGCGGGACGCTCGCCCGGTCGGAGAGCAGGGCTTCGAACCGGTTTTGACGGAGCGTAACCGAACGGTGTTCGAACGGCTGTTCGCGACGCGACCGGATTCGGTTCGGCTTGCCCCCGAAGCCAAACACCTGGAATCTCCCGCCGCGATCGGGGAAACCGTTCTCGATTGCATCGAGGTCGAACCGCAAGAGTATTGGATCGGCTTTCACGAAACCGAACGCGGAGAATCACGGTTGCCGGGGGGGCTTTTTCTGGCGGACATTCCGAACGACACCGTTTCCCGAGCCGCCTTGAAGTTCGAGGAAGCCTTGCGATGGTCCGGCTTTCCGGTCTGTTGCGGCAGCCGTTGCGTCGATATCGGCTGTGCTCCCGGCGGAGCCTCGCAGGTTCTGCTCGCCCGGGGCGCGGAGGTGCTCGGCGTCGATCCCGCCGAAATCAATCCCCGGATCGAAGAGCATCCCGGTTTCACCTTTTTGCGCGGCCGGATCGGACAATTGAAGAAACGACTTTTTCGCAAGGTCAAATATGCGATTTGCGATATGAACGTTGCTCCCGGTTTTACGCTTGATGCCTTGGAAGAGCTGGTTCGACATCGCGAAAGCGACATTCGCGGGGCAATTTTTACGCTCAAGCTCTTTCAATGGAAGCTGGCGGAAGAAATTCCCGCGTATCTCGAACGGATTCGCGGCTGGGGCCTCGACGAGATTCGGGTCCGGCAACTGGCGTTCAACCGGCAGGAGATCACCGTTGCGGCCAAAACCGCCCGATAGTGCTCTCGAAAATTGAAAACGCGGAGGAATTAACGCGGAGTACCGGTTAAATTAACTTCCCACTCCTCACTTCCCACTTCCTACTTCCCCATGTATACGACCGCGGATTTCGGGATCAACCCGCTGATGTTTTATTACGAAATCACCCAATCGTGCGATTTGGTGTGTAAGCATTGCCGCGCTTCGGCCCAGGAAAATCCGGCTCCGGACGAGTTGCCGGGCGAGCTGTCCTTGCGGCTGATCGAACAGGTCGCGAGTTTTCCCCGCAAGCCGACGCTTGTGTTGACCGGCGGGGACCCGCTCAAACGGGCCGATCTTTTCGATTTGATCCGGCACGCCGTCTCGCTCGGGCTACAAACGGCTTTGACCCCTTCGGCGACGCCGCTTGCGACCCGGGCGGCGTTCGAAAAAGCGAAGGCGGCGGGCATCGGCGCTTTGGGGATCAGTCTGGATGGGCCGAATGCCGAGGTACACGATGCCTTTCGCGGGTTCGAAGGGAGTTTCGAACGGACGCTCGAAATGCTGCGGAATGCGAGAGAGCTCGAACTGCCGGTTCAGGTCAACACATCGATCACCCGTCGCAATGCACACCTGATCGACGAGATCGCGGAACTGCTGTCGAAACAAGGGATCAAGATGTGGTCCGTTTTCTTCCTGGTCCCGGTCGGCCGCGGCGTCGAAGAGCAACGAATCCGGCCGGAGGAATACGAGCAGGTCTTCGCCCGACTTTGGAAACATGCCCAGAACCAGCCGTTCGCCGTCAAAACGACCGAAGCGCCGCATTATCGGCGTTACGTTCTCGAACAAGGGGGCAACCCGCTCGCCGGGCCGCGAACCGGGCAGGGCGAAATCGGCTCGGGCGGCGAGGCCGTACATCGGAGCGGGACACATCGGGCGCCGCTGGGTGTAACCGACGGCCGGGGAATCATGTTCGTCTCGCAGAACGGGCAGATTTTTCCGGCCGGCTTTTTGCCGATCGCTTGCGGACAATTTCCCCGGGATTCCGTCGTCGATGTGTACCAAACGCACCCGCTTTTCCGATCGCTTCAAGACCCGAACCAGTACAAAGGAATTTGTGGCGGCTGCGATTTCCGGTTCGTGTGCGGCGGTTCCCGGGCGAGAGCCTATGCCGTAACCGGCGACCCGCTGGGAGCGGAGCCGGATTGCCTCTTCGAGGAAGGTCGTGGGAAGTGAATAACGAGCGAATACGAGCCGGGACCTGTGGTCCCGGGCACGTTCATAGCGAGAAATGTCTCAACACGAGTGCGGACAGCCCGGGACCGCAGGTCCCGGCTCGTTGTTGGTGATGCGGCTCGTTGTTGGTGATGCGGCACTTGAAACCCCGCCCCGGGGCATGGTATAATCACGGTGTCGGTTTTTTGCCCTTTTCTTTCCTCTTATCCCCCTGTCTGATGTACGAAACGCCCGAAGATTGGTACGACGCTTGCATTGCCTGCAAAAAATCCGGAAACATCGACGAAGCGATCGGCATGTTGAAGGAACTCGTCGAAAAATATCCGCAATACGCCCTCGCCTACGCCGCTCTTGGAGCCTACTACGCCCAAAAGAATCAGGTCGAGGAAGCGATCGAATATTCCAAAAAGTATTGCGAATGGGCCCCGGACGACCCGTTCGGATTCTCGATTCTCAGCTCGCTCTGCATCAAACTCGGACGGCGGGAGGAAGCGGAAGAAGCCCTTTTCCAGGCAAGAGACCTGCGAATCGCCGCCCAACGGCAGGGTTAGGAGCGTTTTGGCGATCCGCGGAGTACCGATTAAATTCCGCGGAGTACAGGCTAAAGAGTCAACGACCTCGTTATGTCGGTTCGCAGTATACAAATTATTTTTCCCATACCTTCAAACCATGTCTCGATTCAAGGTTTTGATCGCGGATGATAATCCGACGAATGTCGAACTTTTGGAAGCCTACCTTTGCGGTTGCGATTATGAGATCGCGGTCGCCGTCGACGGTCTCGACACGTTGAAAAAGGTCG
>JAVBQI010000078.1:0-40306 GCA_031549145.1 Thermoguttaceae bacterium
CGAAGCGATTGACCCGGCTTTTTGCCTTTTTCGCCAGCCCCGTCTTTACGACCGAAAAGAAAACTGAAAATACCCATGATTTTTTCTCCAGTTAGAACCGCTAAACATCACGCCAACCGAATGAGTTCGTTCTCAATTCGTTTGGGACGACATGACATAACGATAAAATAATTGAATGATGATGACGAAATAAATAAGTGAAACGGGAAAACAAGTGTCCCGCGATAAAAACCAAAAATAGAACTATTACGGAGTTCCGGATTAAAAATGATCTGATTTACCGTCATCCCCGCGCAGGCGGGGATCCAGAGATTACGCTTTCCCTCTGGACCCCCGCCTGCGCGGGGGTGACGGTTCCATTCCAAAATAAAGGGGCAAAATTTTTCTGGGACTCAGTATAACACGACACTTTGAATTATCATACTAAAACGATTCATCCAAAATGAACGAATCCTCGTAATAAGATGAAAAAAATCGTTTTTGATTTCCAGGAATTTTTATCTTTACACGAAAATCCCCAAGAAATACATTAACGCCCCACAGTTTTCGAGACACCAGAAAACCGTGGCGACCGTTTTGTTTGATATATTTGTTGCATTCTGAAGAGAATACCCAAATTACCAAGTGAAAGCAATAACGTAGCAAGAAAAGATTATTTTTTTTAGGTAAAAAAAAAGTAGACAAGCGGCAAGGGCCGAAGTGCTGCAAAAGCGTTTGCAAAGATTATGAGAGACGAACCCGTTTAGCCGAGCGACGCAGACGCCGGTGCCGTTATTTGAAATAAAAGCCGGAAAGGAGCCGCACTCGGCGCATTGACGGTGTGATGGCGTCAATCCCGACACACCGTCAATACGCTGCGCTCCTTTCCGGCTTTTGCTCTTGGCGGCTCTTTGATTTCCACTACCCGATTTCGGGGCGCAAGAGCGGGAAGAGAATCACCTCGCGGATCGAGGTCGTGTTCGTCAGAATCATAATCAGACGGTCGATGCCGATCCCGAGCCCGCCGGCCGGGGGCATCCCATGCCGCAGGGCGCGAATAAAATCGTGGTCCATTTTCGACATGCTGTTTTCCTCTTTCTGTCCGGCCAACTGTTGGCGAAAAAGTTGATCCTGCAAATCAGGGTCGTTCAGCTCCGTGTAAGCGTTCGCCAGTTCCATACCATGAACGAACAGCTCGAATCGTTCGGCAATCTCCGGCTGTTCCCGCTTCCGTTTCGTGAGCGGGCAGATGCTCGCCGGGTAGTCCGTCACGAAAGTCGGGCCGATCAGGGCGTCCTCGACCTTCGCTTCGAAAATTTCGTTTCGCACGACATCAGGGTGTACGTTCGTCGTCTCGATGTGCAAAGATTTCGCGTATTCGAAGACCGCCTTTTCATCCGCTGGGTCGACACCCGTGTGTTCCCGGAACAACTCGGAGTACGTTTTTCTCGCGAACGGTGGGGTAAAATCGATTTCCTTTTCGTTCCAAACGATTTTCGTCGGCTGGCCGGTCGCTTCGAGAGCCCCGACGATGATCTTTTCGGTCAGGTCCATCATCGAGCGGTAATCGCCGTACGCCTGGTACAATTCGAGCATGGTAAACTCGGGATTGTGCGTCTGGTCGATCCCCTCGTTGCGGAAGACGCGGCCCATTTCGTAAACCCGCTCGATTCCGCCGACGAGCAGCCGCTTCAAATGCAATTCGAGCGCGATCCGGAGATACAAATCAATGTTGAGCGCGTTGTGATGGGTCGTAAACGGTCGGGCCGCCGCCCCGCCGGCGATCGCGTGCAACGTCGGGCCTTCGACCTCGACGAACCGTTCCCCGGCCAGGGTCTTGCGAATCGACTGGACGATCTTCGTCCGATTGAGCATCCGCTCCAACACACCGTCGGTGTGAACGAGGTCCATATACCGCATCCGGCTTCGGAGTTCCGGATCGGAAAGACCATGAAACTTGGCCGGCGGCGTTTCGATCGATTTGGTGAGGAAATGCAGGTTTTCGGCGAAGATCGACAACTCGCCGGTTTTCGTTTTCCGCAACTCGCCGTCGACCCCGATGATGTCGCCGAGATCGAAGCATTGAGCCAATTCCCAGTTTTTCTCGCCGACCTGACTTGCCCCGATCAGAACTTGAATCTTGCCGCTCCAATCCCAAATATCGAGAAAAATCAATTTTCCCTTTTTTCGTTGCAGGATGATCCGGCCCGCCGCCCGAACTTTCGGCCCCTGCTGGGTCGGCTCCGGCGGTCGGCTCCCTTGGGCGGCCGCTGCTTCGATCGCCTCGGCCGTGGGCGGCTCGACAACGATCTCTCCCTCTTTCGCCCGAATCGCCTCGGTGCTCAAATGTCCGTCGAACCGGCCGCCCCAAGGGTCGAGCCCGAGCTCTTCGATTTTACGCATTTTTTCCCGTCGTGAGGCTTCGAGCACGACACCGGTTCCGGTTGCTTCTTCTTTAGACATATGAGGCTGTAGGCTGTAGGCTGTAGGAAATCATTGGAATACGGAATACTATTTGGACTGTCTCAGAAGCCGAAACGGAATTTCGGGTCAAGGCTTCCATTGAAAAACAAGGCAACGCATCTGAGACAGTCCAACCATGTATGGTCTATAGCCTACAGTCTATAGCCTCTGACATTGTGTGGGAAAACCCGCAATCGGTCAACCCCGGCCAGACGAGAATCGTCAAGTCGAGACATAGACATTCGGTTGAAAAAAGATATAATTCGGACAGGTTGACAGCCCTTCTCGTCTGATCTGAATCGATTAAGCCGCCCTCCTATCAGAAGGATTTTCCTATGACAATGCTCATCATTATCATTATCGCCGTCATTGTTTTCATTCCCCTCGTCCTTTTTCTCTGGGGGATGGGCGTTTACAACGGATTGGTGACCCAACGGAATCGCTACAAAAACGCGTTTTCGCAGATCGACGTCCAACTGAAACGGCGTTACGATCTGATCCCGAACCTCGTTGAAACGGCGAAAGGGTACATCAAGCACGAACGCGAGACGCTCGAATCGGTGGTGCAGGCCCGCAACCTCGCCGCCAACGCCGGCCAAAAGGCGGCCGCCGATCCCGGTGATCCCGAGGCGATGAAGGGGCTGCTCGGGGCCGAATCGCAGTTGAGCGGGGCTTTGGGCCGTTTGATGATGGTTGCCGAAGCGTATCCCGATTTGAAGGCGAATCAGAACATGCTCGCCGTTCAGGAAGAGCTGACCTCGACCGAGAATAAGATCGCTTTCGCCCGGCAGGCGTACAACGATTCGGTGATGAGCTATAACACGGCCCGGGAGGTTTTCCCCTCGAACGTCGTCGCCGGCTTTTTCAATTTCAAGGAAGCCGCTCTGTTCGAAGTCGAATCGGCCGAAGAAAAGAAAGCCCCCCAGGTCGCGTTTTAGCCGATTTATTGTGCTGGTGATAAAAAGTGAACGGTGCGGCACTTTTGACGAAGCAACGCGGAGTTCAAAATGCCGCGGTCCCATGTCAAATTGTGGGAAAACAACGGGTCAAATTTATCGCCTTGTCAATAAAATTCCCGTTTTCAGTACGGCAGCGGCCCAACGAGGCCGCGGTTTGACAGGGGGGCGAAGCTCTTTTGCTCGGACGGCAGGTCCCTGCCCCTACCGGCTACGGTATATGGACATTCGACAAATCACGGAAAAAAAGAAACGGCATCTTGATTTGCTTCTCATCGCCGATGAGCAGGAGAGCATGATCGACCGGTATCTGGATCGGGGGGAGATGTTCGCGCTGTATGACGGCGAGGAGGTCAAAAGTGTTTGCGTCGTGGTGCGAACCGACAACGAGACTTGCGAATTGAAGAACATCGTGACCGATCCGCGACACCGGCGAAAAGGCTACGCCGGGGCCCTTCTCGAATTCACGTTCGGGCATTACAAAGACAAATACAAGACGATGCTGGTCGGAACCGGCGAAATCCCGGCGATAATCGCGTATTATGAAAAATTCGGCTTTCGCGTGTCGCATCGCGTGAAAAACTTTTTCACCGACAATTACGGTCATCCTATTTTCGAAGACGGAATCCAACTTGTCGACATGATTTATCTTCGGAAGGATTTTGGCTGATCCTTGCCTAAAAAAAGCAACGCCCAAATCATCAGATAGAACAGATGATACGCAAATTGACCGAACAGGACCGTCAAACGGTTCTCGGCTATCTTGCTGCCGAACCGGCCCATGTGACGTTTTTCGTTGCCGATATTCGTGATTACGGCTTTGACGACCCGCGTTTTCAGTTGTGGGGATCACCCGTAGTGGAAGGTCGTGAGCCGTTCGAATACGTGTTCTGCCTGTTTTACGGTTGCGTTCACATCTATTCGAAATCCGACTCGGTCGACGTTGCCGCGATCCGCCGGTTTCTCGATGAGAACAACATCGACTTCAAAATGATCACGGGCAAGGAAGCGCTCGTTGAACCGTTTATACTGAAACCGGCTAAAACTCCCGTCTTCAATACGGCAGCGGCCCAACGAGGCCGCGGTTTGATCGAGGGCGAAGCCTACCGCCCCTACCGGCTACGGTATGCGAAACGCATTGTGTTTCGAACCGAACATCGCTGTTACCTTGCGGAATTGAGGCGGGAAAATTTCGTGCCGCACATTGACGAACGTGTTTCGGCCGAATGGGCAACCGTAAAAGACGCCGAAGACATCCTGCAACTTCGGTCGAACATGCCAGAATTTCGCGACCTGATGATGCCGCTCGAACAACTTGCCGATCTGCTCGCGACCGGCAAGGGGAGAGTGCTGAACATTCGCGACAATGGTCGGATCGTCAGCTCGGCGACGGAAAGTTGCTTGGGACGGATCGGTTATGTTTGTACCGACCCGACGTTTCGGGGACATGGCTATGCTTCCATACTGGTGTCAAAATTATCAGAGGTTCTCCTGAACGAAGGAATGATACCGAGTCTCAGCTATGAAAACCCCGCTGCGGGAAGCATTTACCGGCGTCTCGGTTTCCGGGAAATCGGCAGAACCGCCGTCTTCTCAAAATAAAATCTTTATGAATCACAATGAACTCCATCGACCTTCACATTCACTCGAAATACAGTTGCGACGGCCAGTACGAAATCGGAGAGATTCTGCAAATGGCTGCCGATTGCGACCTGAAAACCATCGCCATTACCGATCACAATTCGGTCAAGGGTATCGCAGAGGCGTTGGCGGTCGGTCGGGAACGCGGCCTGGATGTCATTTCCGGTACTGAAATCGACTGTACGTTCGATGGAATCGACCTCCACCTGTTAGGCTACCGTATCGACGACGCCGACCCTCGCTTTGAGGAACTCGAAATGGACGTTCTTCGGAACGACTTTGCCGGAGCCCGTGAGCGCATGGAAAAACTCTTGTCAAACACTGGTTTGAAACTCGATATCGATTCCTTGTTGACGAAGTGGAACAACAGCATCATCACTGCCGAGATGATCGCCGAGGAACTTATGGCTATGCCGGAAAACAGCCGCAGCGAATATCTAATGCCTTATCTCCCCGGCGGTCGGCGAAGCGATTCTCCCGTCAATTTTTATTGGGACTATTTTTCTCAGGGCAAGATCGCCCATGTTCCCGTTCGGTATATTTCGTTTCACGAAGCCGTCGCTCTTGTCAAAAGCACCGGCGGTATTCCGGTGATCGCTCACGCTGGAGTCAATTTTCGCAACTGTCTTGAGCGTGTTACCGAATTGATTGACGCAGGAGCCGAAGGACTCGAAATCTACAACACGTATCACACGCCGGAACAATCACGGTATTTACGTCAGCTCGCGGCAGAGCGTCATCTCATCATGACCTGCGGCAGCGATTTTCACGGCAAAACGAAACCGAACGTCCGGCTCGGCGTATTCCCAGTGAAATCCGCCGAAGGCCTGGGGATTTGAATTCGAGACGACGATATAAAAACTCGCAATAATATCTCCGATACGAACTTGCTCCTGTCTGAAACGCAAGGGTGTGTCGATGGATTCCAATGAGTTTTTCGATTTGATAACGCATTAGACAATCAAACCACAATAAAATGAGCATGCGACACGCGACAATCACGCTCGAATGGCCCTGCCTGAATCTCGGACAACCGCGTTATCGGATCGCCGAAACCACCTACCCGATTATCACGCGTCCCGGTCGTGAATGTTTTTGGCGCTACGAAAAAACGCTATACAAAAGAAAGATTTTCGATCCTGTTCTCGACCGCAGAAACGACAACAGCACGGAAATATGTAAGCTGAACGCGAATTTGCCCGACGATATTTACTGGCAGAACGACCTGGACGAAGAGGCCTATGTTTTGATCGCCTTTCTCCCGAAAAAGAAAAACACTTGGTCGATCATCCCCAAGGGTGAGTTGGATTCTCGACGCTTATGGAAAACGACGGAATGGTATTTGAACGGAACGTTATTGATGACTGAAAAGCGACTCAACAATATTTTTCATCCTTGGCGAGGAGACATCGGTAAGGCAAGCATTCATACCGAAGACGAATCACTTTTTGAAGTCATGCTTGCCATGTTCGTCGGCTTGGCTTTCAGCGACTGAATACACGTTTCGACAACGGCAATATCGGTCAAATTACCGCGTTTTCAAAATGAATTTATTATGAGCGACGCTAATTATGTCGAGATTAACCGCCGGGCATGGAATTGGAAAACCGGACAACACTACAAATCACGGTTTTACAATGTCGACGGTTTTCTTGCGGGTCGAAACTCCCTGAACGAAATCGAGACGAATATTCTTGGTGACGTTCACGACAAATCAATCCTGCATTTGCAATGCCATTTCGGGCAGGATTCCCTGTCGCTTGCCCGGATCGGCGCGAAGGTCGTCGGCATCGATTTGTCCGATGTCGCCATTGAAAAAGCGAAGGAATTGAACCGAACGCTCGGTCTCGATGCGGAATTAACCTGCTCCGACGTTTACGGCTTACCGAACCGACTCGACCGGAAGTTCGACATCATTTTTACATCCTACGGCGTTCTCGGCTGGTTGCCGGACCTCGACCGCTGGGCTGATGTCGTCTCGCATTTTATGAAACCGGACGGCATGTTCGTGCTGGTCGAATTCCATCCGATTGCTTGGATGTTCGATCCCGATTTCACGAAAATCGATTATCCTTATTCGTCACGGGAACCGATTATTGAGGAAACGGGAACCTATACCGACACTCAAGAAGAAACCGTAATGCCGACCGTTACCTGGAATCACGGCATCGGCAAGGTCGTTACGGCGCTGGCCCGACAGAAAATTATTGTTGAGGAGCTTGTTGAGTACGATTATTCCCCCTACGATATTTTTCACGGAGCCGTGGAGAGCGAGCCGGGACGTTTTCGGTTTTTCGACGGCAAGATTCCGCTCGTTTATTCACTTGTCGGACGAACGGAAAGGCGGTAAATGAAGAATAATGAAGAGTATGGAACTGAAAATCCCGCCGCCGATTTTGGCGCTGCTGACCGTCGCGATCATACTCGGTCTATGGTATGCTCGTCTTTGTCCGCTCACCAATCCGTGGGCGATTCCGACGGCGGTTCTTTTCATCGTGATTGGAGTTGCCTTCGGTTTCCCAAGCATGGTTCGATTCCGAAAGGCGGGAACGACGATCAAACCGACGCATCCTGAAAAGGCAACCCGGCTTGTCGTAAACGGCATGTATCGCTTTTCACGAAACCCGATGTACCTTGGTGCAACCTTGATTTTGCTCGGCATCGCCGTTTTCCTTGACGACGGCCTCGCCCTGCTGCCCGCCCCGCTGTTTGCCGTCTACCTGAACTGTTTCCAAATTATCCCGGAGGAGCGGGCGCTGGAAGAATTGTTCGGTGACGAATACCGTGATTACAAAAAACGTGTCCGACGCTGGATTTGAAAGTTGATTACAATGGAAAAACCGCTGCTGAACGATCCCGATATTTTCCCAACGCCGGAAGTCCTGGCTCAAATACTCGGCAAGAATTACGCTATTCTCGAAGAACTGATCGGTGCAATGACCGCTGACGGACTCGGCCTAACGGTCGAATGGCGTTTTTACAAGGACGGCAAAGCGTGGCTCGGCAAGGCCTGTTACAAAAAGAAAACGATTTTCTGGCTCTCCGTTTGGGACGGATTTTTCAAGACCGGCTTCTATTTCACGGAGAAAGCCAAACCCGGTGTCTTGGAATTGCCGATTGACGAGACGCTCAAGAGCGAGTTTGCCCAAAACCAACCGACGGGGAAGCTAATCCCACTGCCAGTCAAGGTCACGAAAAAAAAGCAAATCAAAGACGTGCTGCAACTCGTTCGCTGCAAGAAGGAATTGAAATGACCCGCACCATGAAGTTTAGCATGTACGTCGCGATCAGCCTCGACGGATTCATCGCCAAGCCGGACGGCAACATCGATTGGCTGACCGAGGAGGCTTCGCAAGCCGACCTTGAAAACGACAACGGATACAAGGATTTTCTCGATTCCGTCGACGCCCTCGTCATGGGTGGCAAAACGTACCGGCAAGTTCTGACCTTCGGCGATTGGCCGTATCGCGGCAAAAAGTGCGTTATCCTTTCTCGAACGGACGGTAGGACCGCAGGCGGTTTGCCGGACGTTTCCTTAACAACCGATTCGCCGGAACAGATCGTCCAACGCCTGCGAAACGAAGGCTGCCGTCACGTTTGGGTGATGGGCGGCGGCGAGATTCACTCGCTGTTCCTGCGGGCCGGTCTGATCGACGAAATGCGAATCTTCGTGATACCGAAGATCCTCGGCGAAGGCGTTCCGCTGTTCGCCCCGCCTGTTCCCGACGTTCGCTGGAAACTGCTGAGCCAAAAAGAATGGCATTCCAATATCGTCGAACTGCATTACCGGCGAGCGGAATTGGACGATTGATTCGAAAACGCCGCCGAAGCCTTGGCCATCAAGTCGGAAGAAATCAAGCCGGACGCCCGAATCATCAAAGACCTTGGAGCGGCATGAGATGTGCGGTATACTGAAAGCGGTTGCAATTTTGCGTCTTCAGTGCGGCAGCGGTTCAACGAAGCCGCCGTTGGATTGAAGGCGAAGCCTTATGCCTGGACGGCAGGTCCCTTTTTACCTGAAACAACAATGAACACACCCACACTCACTGCTCCCGAGGCGAAAGCCGCCGCTTTGAAAGCTCTTGAATCGACTCCTTTCCTTTCTTTCGGCACGATCGGTCTCGACGGCTGGCCGAATCTCCGGATGCTGGCCGTCGCCGCCAAGGACGGCATCGATGTGCTCTGGTTCGCGACCGCGACCACGGAAAAAAAGGTCGCCGAGCTAAAGGCGAATCCCAAGACCGTCGTGTACGGTTACGATCCGCTGTCGATGAAAGAGTTCCGCCTGTTCGGCAACGTCGAACTGCTCGACGATGCGGCCTCGCGTCGTAAGGTCTGGTGCGACGATTTTCTCCAATACTTTCCGGAAGGGGTCGATTCGCCGACGATGATCGTTTTGAAGTTCGTAGCCGATCACGGCCAATACGCCTCCTACGGCGAAGGCGCCGGGACGTTTTGACAAGAAATTGACTCAACGGGAAGTGCGTACCTTCGTTATAATATTAAAACGGCGAATACGAAGGTATTGTGCCCTTTTATCATGTCTCGGATATCGGCGAGCCGGAGCCAGCAAAATGACCACTCCTCCTTCAAGGAAAGTGCTTTCGAATCGACGTGGCGTTACCCTGATCGAATTGCTGTGGGTCGTGATTTATCTCGCCGCGGCGTTATGGGTACTTAGCAGGCCATCTTACCGTGCCGTGGAGATTGCTCGCACCGTGACCGGCGACATGCGGTGCGACACCTCCGCCGCCGTGGCTGCATTCCTTCTGACCTTGTTTTCCTGGCTCTGCGTCTCTGTCGGCATCTATCGTCTTTGCATGCGGTATGGTGGTTTTCTCTACTTTCCGTTGATGGTCGGGTTACCACTCGGTTTCGCGGCAGTTCCGTTTCATCCTTTTTCATGGCCCATCTACACCTTGCTCTTATCAGCGTCGTTGATTGCGGTGCCATTGCTTTTATTTTTCATACAATCGGTAATGATGCTGTTGTACCGGAAAACATCAAAACGAAAAAGGCGTCCGATTCCCGATGGACTGCCGCCGTTTTCGCCCGGTTATGTTCGGCATCGCACGGAACCCGTGAACATCAAAGAAGGGATTCCGCATCCCAATCGAAATCTGGCGTGGGAAAAATACTACAATGCCATAGGCATCCATCAGGGATTTGCTTTGGATGCTTATTTTCTGGACGCCGATGTAAAAGAGTTTCGCAATCAATATTCCATTTACTGCCGAAAGCTTCTGGCGCATTACAAACAACCTTCCGGATACGTCCGATTTTGGAATCAAACATGGTATTCGGAAGAAATCGTAATACCATTAGTCGCTCTCGATCTCGACAGCGCTCGGGATTGGGCGGAATATGTACGGAATACTCTTCCCGCGAATGCTCACCTTCTTTCCCGGCGGGACGAACGGATCATTTCTGCGATTTGCGCCACCATAGTGAATGACGAGGAAACGCTTTTGCTATCGCATCAAAAACTGAAACAGCCGGTTGGTTGGCTCGACGGAATGGCGACTCGCGAGCCAGACTATTTGGTTATACTGATCGCTGGAATTGCTGAACAAAATAATGAACTTTGCCAGGAAGCAATTCGGATTCAAGCGGAAGAATGGTATGCCCCAGCTCTGTCAGATTATTACCGCCTCAATGTCAACGGCGTTGCCATGACCAACCTTTGCCGCTGGCGTGGGATTCCCATTCCTCCGCTCGAACCGGTCATTCCCGAAATATTGCTTTTGAAAAACCACACGATGAACATCAACGTTCAATCACGATGTTGAAAAAACGCCGATTTCCGACAAAATCAAGGCCGAGATCCACGGCTTCGACAAATTTTCTTTCCGCAAAGACAAGGTGAATTGAGGATGCTTGCAACCATGACGCGAAAACCTATCACAAATCCAATGAAAATCGAACCTGCAACGCCGTCCGACTTTCCGGAGATCGCCGACGTTTGGGAGGCGTCTGTCCGGGCGACGCACGGTTTCCTGAGCGAAGCGGACATTCAAGACCTCAAGCCGCTTATTCTGAACGAATACCTGAAGGCGGTCGAACTGTTTTGCGTGAGAGAAAATGAAAAAATTCTCGGCTTTCTCGGTCTCTCGCCGGAGAAAATCGAAATGCTTTTCATCCATCCCGATGCTCGCGGCAAGGGGATCGGCAAGAGGCTCGTCCAATTTGCGATTCAAGAGAAGGCAATCCAAAAAGTCGATGTCAACGAACAGAATCCGCAAGCGGTCGGCTTTTACGAACACGTGGGCTTCGAGGTCGTGAGCCGTTCGCCGCTTGATCCGCAAGGTAAACCGTTCCCGATCCTGTCGATGGAACTCAAAAAATGAACGAAAACACTTCGATGCCTGATCTTTTCAAAATTTCCGCCGACCTTGAAGACCGTGCCCGGCGAATCATCGACGAAACGGATATCGTCGGCATTTGGAAATCCATTGGAGCGACGGTCAACCTGATCGGGTCCGTCAAGATGGGGCTCATGATGAAGCATCGCGACATGGATTTTCACATCTATTCCACGCCGCTCGAATTGCCGGAAAGTTTTGCCGCGATGGCCCGGCTGGCGGCGAATCCGTCGATCCAACGGATCGAGTGCCTCAACTTGATGGATACCGAGGAAAGCTGTATCGAATGGCACGCCGATTATCTCGACACGGAAAACGATCTTTGGCAAATCGACATGATCCACATTTTGAAGGGTTCCCGTTACGACGGCTACATGGAACGAGTTTCAGACCGGATCATGCAAATCCTGACACCGGAACGGAAGCTCGCCATTCTCCGACTCAAGTACGACACGCCGGATGCGGAAAAGATTCCTGGCATCAATTACTATCTGGCCGTCATCGAAGGGGGCGTTCGAACTTACGAAGAATTCGTGAGGTGGCGGCACGAAAATCCGGTTTCCGGTGTCGTCCATTGGATGCCGTAGCGTTCGACCTGCGTTTCACTACTTCCCGGGATTTTTAGGGAGAGTCAACATCTTTCGCAAAATCTTGCCGTCGATGCTGTTTGGCAACTGGCCGACCGATCCGTCCCCCAAACCGACATGGGCGATCTCGGGATGGTAGCTGCTGATTCCCATCGCATCGACATTGACTCCCTTGCAGGCGGTTTCAAAGGTCATTTCTCTCGAAGGATCCATCCAGTTGACCGGTATCCGTCGCTCGGCCAGAAAAATGGCGTCTTTCCGTTCCTCTTCGGTCGAAGATTTCGTTTCCGATCCGAAAAAGGCCGCTTCCTCGCCGACAATGACCGAATAGAAACTGCCGCTTAACAAAGAAATATGTTCTTGATGACAAGTCGGACATCGAAAATCGCGAGCTTCGCGAGGGTTACTCGGACAGCGAAAAATTGAAGGAGCCTCCGAATGAAATTGGCGGTTATGCTCGCTGTCCCAAGGTTCATCCTGTCGGATTTTTTCGTATAACCCGTTCGTTTCGATTTCGATATAGGGCAGAATCAAAACCCGCCAACCGTGCAACGGCTTGCCGTTTTCGTCAACGGTATAGGCGGGCGGAAAATGACCATGCTCCTCGCGATAATCGTAAAAAGCATTCATGATTCGTTTCAGGTGATTGCTGCATTGCATACGTCTCGCCGGTTCGCGTGCCGAAGGGATCGCCGGCAGCAACAGGGCGATCAACACGCCGAGAACGGCAATGACGCCAAGAAGTCTGGCAAATGTAAAAAGGGGAGAAGGTTTCTCTTTCGGATTTCGGGCGGCATCCAGCACCGACCAAAAAATGGCCAGCAGAAACAGGAAATAGAGCCCGCCAAAGGTCAAAATGTGGAGAATATGGACCCGGAGCGGTTGGTAGGAAAACCGATCCATAAAGAGAAGGCAGACGATGATGGCCGGAAGAAATCCGCTCAGCAGGAACAGCACGAAAAATCCGAGTGCCGCTCCGAACCGTTTTTGCAGCAACTGCCCCAAGCCGGGCAGGACAAGCGAACAGAAGGCGTGAAAGGTGCTGATCGGGCGTTCAGGTTCGTTCATCGGTCTGACAGGGTTGAAGGAATGGAGATGAGCGAAGAAAAAAAGTACTGGGTTCCAGATTAAAAAGGAACTTATTTTCCGTCATTCCCGCGCAGGCGGGAATCCAGAGGTTGCGGTTTCCCTCTGGACCCCCGCCTGCGCGGGGGTGACGACATCATTTCAAAATGAGAAGTTCAAATTACATCTGGGACTCAGTATAGCAGAATTTGATGAGCAAACACCTTTTTGCACCATCAGCGGGTTCCGAAACCGTCGAACTCGCCTGTCGGGGGTTCTTCGGACGCTTCTTCCCGCTCAATATGGCCGCCCAAGCGGTCGCGGAGCGAAATAAGAAATCGCTCGATCTCCCTCGGCTCCCCTTCGGCGAGCAGTTCGACGCTGCCGTCGGAACGGTTACGGACGCAGCCGCCGATGTCGAACCCGCGCGCCACGGCACAGCTCGTGTAGCGGAATCCGACGCCCTGGACGCCGCCGAAAAACCGGATGCGGCGGCGTATCGTCGATCTCTCGTTATGAAACGTCATTTACCGCCTCCGGAATGTCGCGAAAATGACGGCGGCGTAAGAGACGGCGAAAAGAATCCAGATCAACGCGATGATTCCCTGAAAAAACGTCGCGAAGTAGCTGCCGAGCAGGATGCCCGCCGTCAGGAGCGTTGTTTTGAAAAACGCGAAATCGAGGACGGTAAACTTCCTGACCTGCGACATCAGATAATCGATCCATTTTGGCATGGTCACTCCTTTAAAAGGTTTGATAGGACTACGGTCGGCATCAACCGAATTATACGGCGACCAACTGTCCAAGGCAAATTCTCCCGGAAAATTCCAACAGAACTCGATTTACTAACGTATAATAGCTCGAATCCTTGGATTTCGCCCCATCGCGAAATGGGTATGCGAGAGTTGGGATGCGAATTTGGATCAACTCCGTGCTCGATTGATTTCTGCGGGAACCCCATAAGGTTTCCCTGGGTTTGCCAATCGGTACAAATCCTATATATTATAATGACCCTTCCGTTCCCAAGCTCGTCGGCCAGCCGACGTTTCGGGCTATCCTCAAAACGTGAGTCGCTATCCCTAAGGAAAAACACCCGCCATTGAACATCACGGCTTTGCTGACGTATGATTGGCAAGATCATAAAATGTGACCTGTTGTTTTGTTCGCCAATTGGCATGGACCGCGGCATTTTGAACTTCGTTTCATTTCACACAAAAAGCCGCTCCGTTCATTTTTTATCGCCAACACGATATGGTTTGGATTCTCCTCGGTTACATGTGGTTGTTTTTGCATCGGCCATTCGAAGTATGGCCGATTCTCGCGACGATCCGTCTCGAACGCCTCTACATGATCTTTACGATTCTGGCCTGGTTCGTCATTGCCCCGAAAACGTGGACGTCCAATCGCAATAACATCGGCGTTTTCCTGATTGGCACCGCGATTTTTTTTGCGACCTTGATGAGCCCCTATTCCGGGTTCGGCGATAATCTGGCAACGGAGAACTGGTTCAAATGTTATCTCGTCTTCCTCCTGATTATGACGAGCGTCAAAACCGAAAAAGACCTCAAAATCCTCGTAACCGGTTTTGTCCTCTGTTTTACCCTTTACATGTTGCACTCCTACCGGGAATACCATAACGGTCGGGGCGTTTATCGTATGGGAATCTGGCGGATGGTCGGTGTCGATGAGTCCTCCAACGACCCGAATTCGTTCGGAAGCTCGATCAACTACGTCATACCGTTGCTCCTGCCGTTTTTGACCCTGGCGCTCCAGCAGACCAAAAAAATCCGGTTTCGTCTGCTGATGCTGATTTTGGGGATATTGGGCCTTGCCGTGCTTTGCATTCAAATGACCGGTTCGAGGAGTTCGTTTGTCGCGTTGCTCGCCACTCTTTTCGGAGTCGCCCTTTTGTCCAAATATCGGCTCCGGGTCTTGCTGTTCCTTGCCGTTGCCGCACCCGCGATTTGGTTTATCCTTCCGGAAGACTTGCAAAACCGCTATATGACCATCATCGATCCGTCCCGGGGACCGGCCAATGCCCAAGCCTCGGTCGAAGGACGCTGGGAAGGGTTTCACGGAGGGATCGCGGTCTGGGAGCAAAACATGATGTTCGGCGTCGGCCCCGGTTGCTATTCCCGCGCGACGGGATCGTCGATCCAAACACACAATCTCATCGGCCAAGTGCTCAGCGAACTCGGATCGCTCGGGGCCTTCGCGTATATCGCCATGACCTGTTGCGTTTTAATCAATCACCTGGACGCGTTTTTTCTTTATCGCCGGATGAAACGGGAAGGCCGGGAAAAAGAAGGGATTTACGCCTACCGGGTTTCTTTCGCGGTTCTCTGGACATTCATCCTGCTGCTCCTTATCGGCACCGGCTCGCACAACGCATTTCGGCCGATCTGGGTTTGGTACGGAGCTTTTCAGGGGATCGCCGTCGAGCTCTTGCGAAAAAAAGCGTATGCATCGCCAGCAAGAATCGAGCATGCCCGCTCCCCCCGACTTCCCGGCCGGACCGAAACATGAAAGGCAACGAAAATCATTTTTGCCGCCAGAAAAAACGGTCTTCGACCCCCAGCTCTTTTCGCAAGGAAGCAGTTTCTTCCGCGAATCGCCGGGCATCGACCGGGTAGCCCGCCGTCGGGGCCAGCCCCGGGAGCCGTTCGGCCCAATAGGCGTTGAAACGCCGCATCGCCGATTCCCGGAGATACTTGCTCGCGATCGAAGCCAAACCGACCGGGACGAACGATTCCCCGCGAACCTGGAATCGGACGCCTATCTTGCGCGGCCCGAAACGGAATCGGTATTCGCTGCACTGTGCCCCTTCCGCGAGCGTTTCGAACCGTTCGGCGTCAAAAAATTCGCGAAGCGACTCGAGATAGCGATTCCTCGCCCCGAGCTTGTCGCACAAAATCAGCACATCGATTTCGTTTTCGGGAAGTTCCGCGACCAATTCCTTCATTTGCCCGAGCACAAGCCGAAGATGAGCCGTTCCTTTGGAGACATTCCGTTCCAAAAGCCGATTCCAGACAACCGGATACACGACCCGGCTTCGCAAATCGAGAATATCGCTCTTCGAGGCGGCCAACGCGGTTTGAAACCGCGAAAGGATCTCCGGCGGCGGATCGGGAAACGGCTCGCGAAACTCGTGATCCCAGGGCGGCGGCGACGTTGACGAATCGCGATCCTCCGCGGAGAAAATTTCAAGGCGACGATTCCCGCGCCCCCGTTTTCGCAAATAGCCGTAAACCGTCAAAACGCTGCGGGCGAGCCGGTCGAGCGAATCTCCCGATTTGTAGAGGGTCTTCGAATCGGCGACGGCGATCGCGGCCGTTCCGGCTTCGACTTCCCGCACCGAGGGGGAAAGTACGCCGCAACGAACCAGCCGTTCGGCGAGCTGTTCTGCGAATTGATCGGTCGAACCGTCGCCGGACATTCCGTTTTCCGGCTCGAACGACCAGACCGAACCGGAAATCACCAAAGGGCCGAGGTTCGGCCCGTAGCCTGCTTCGTCGATGCCGATAATAATCATTCGTCTCGCCCGTTTTTTTATTTCGACTGAAGCCGGAAGAACAATGGGAACCGGATCAAAAAAGAAGCCGCTTCCTTCTCCCAGAAACAAACTTCAATGTATACCGTAGCCGGTATGGGCGGCAGGCTTCGCCCACTGCCAAACCGCGGCCTCTTTGGGCCGTTACCGTACTGAATACGGGAATTCAAAACCGGCTTGAGTATAACATCGTGCCCCATTTCGTCAAGTTGCATACGACGTCTTGTGGAGAACTACGCGACAAACAGCAGCCCGAAGCGTCAGCGCCGGGTTGGTCCCGCGTTTCCGCATTGGATAACCGGGCGCTGACGCTTCCGGCTGCCGTCCGATTCGAAATTTTTTTCTGAAACTCGGTAATTTTTCGACTTTGCAATTCTCCTGCTCTTTTTTGGCCAATATTGAACGGTTTTTCTTCGCGGAGTATAATCCGAAAATCTTATCCGCCCTTGGGAATCTTATCGTCCGTCGTACTGGCCCGAAAAGTCGTTCCCGAAAAATCGCGCTGCAACTCGTCCCATGAAAACTTTTTTCGTTGACCCGTCGCGATGGGATCGCAAAGGAGCTTCCGTTCCGTGAGTCGTAGCCCGCTCCCGTTGGCCGCAAGTCCTCACTAAAAATTTCACGATCTTTGGAATGAGTAACACAATGAACATTTTCCCGTTCCGCAACCCCGGTTTGTCGCTCCTGATGCCGTGCTTGGCCTCGATCTTTTCGCTTTCGATCATCGGTTGTGAAAAGCAGGCTCCCAAGGTTCAGCCGAAACCGCCGAAAGTCGTTGTCGCCTCGCCGGAAAAAAGAGATGTCCAGTTCTATTTTACGACCCAGGGCACTGCGGCCGCCTTTGAGTATACGACCATTCCCGCGCGTGTTTCCGGACAGCTTCGCGAAGTCCGCTACACTCCGGGGGACATCGTTTTCGAGGGGGACCCGCTGTTCCTGATCGAACCGGATCGGTATCAAGCGAACGTCGATGCGGCCAAAGCGACCCTCGCTTCGGCGTATGCCGCGGCCGAACTCGCGAAAGCCGATCTCGACCGGTCCGTCAAACTGCGGGAAACCAACACCATTCCCGAAGAAGAGTACCAGCAGGACCTCGCCAAATTCAAGGTTGCCAAAGCGAAAATTCTCGAAGCCGAAGCCGATTTGGCCAAAGCGCAGTTGGAATTGAGTTACACCGACGTCAAAGCGCCGATTTCGGGCAAGACGGAAAAAAACCTGATCGACCGCGGCAACCTGGTCGGAACGGCCGCCGACAATACGGATTTGACCTCGATCGCCGATTTGGACCCCATCCTGATTTATTTCGATGTCAGCTCCGTCGAGGCGAACCTGTTTCACGAATTGCAGAGCATCGCCGATGATAAAACCATCGCCGTCCTTGAGAAACTGAAAAAAGCCAAAGACGCGAAAAAAACACACGACGCCCCGCAATCGGTTGTCCCTTTGCAACAGCCCTCGACACAAAACGCGGTTTCGGCTCCTGGGTCGACCGCCCCCGCTCCCGAATCGCCGACTCCTGCTCCGGCGGGGAACGAGGCCCAGCCCGCCAAGGATCGACGCGATTTCAACGATCCCGAGCTCAGCAAGGTCGTTGAACAATTCAAGGCCGGCGGGGAGAAAAACCGGCTCTTTTCGATCGGCCTCGACAAAGGGCCGGGCGGGGTGATCGATTACAAATTCGACGGAATCCTCGATCTGAGCGGCAACAAAATCGATCCGATGACCGGAACGATTCAATTTCGCGGGCAGGTGCCGAACGAAAAATACATCATTTACCCCGGTCAGACCGTCAACGTCCGGGTTCCGACCTACATCGAGAAAGGCGCCGTCGTGATTCGGGACGAGGCGATCGGTACCGACTTGAACAACAAATACGTGCTGGTTGTCGATGAGAAAAACATCGTCTCCCGCAAAGACATACAAATCAGCCCGCTCCAGGACGACGGAACCCGCGTTGTTCTCAAGGGGCTGACACACCAGGACCGGTATATCGTCCAGGGCCTGCAAAAAGCGAAGGTCAACCAGCCCGTCGAAATTCAACCTCAATCGGCGGAAAAAGGCCAACCGCAATAACCACTGTTGAACCGTTTGCCGAGCGTCGCAGACGCCGGAGAAAATCAGCGAAAAATTTTTCGGCGTCTGTGCCGCTCGGCTAAACAGAAACCCGGCATTATAGGGCAGTTTGGCTATTGACCGGCACTCCGTTTTTTCCATTTTCAAGAGAATCGGGAGTGGCCAGGTGGGGGGGCGTGCAAAAACTTGATCGGATACCGGTTGAAGCAGGTGGGTGCGGCATTTGAATCGCATGGCGATGCTTTGCTCTTTTCGTTACAGCGATCAATGAAAACGTTACTGGAACACGGCCTGTTAACGCCAACAAAACTTTTACGCACCCAGGGGGATCTCATTACACTCTTCATCTTGAATCCCTGAAAAATAGTTGATAAAATTCTGTTTCAAAGAGGTTAAACTTTGCTTTGTTTTAAAATAAACTTTGCACAGTATTTTTTACTCAGAGTAAGTCTTTAACTGGTTGAACTTTGGTTTTCGAGGTGTTTCAACATTCGTGCGATCATGGCAATGTGGATCATCGCCACGCTCGAATCCGTGTTACGCTCGCAATCCTTGCTGTTGCGACGATAGCGGGCTGCGTTTCAGTTTTTTATCGCGTGGTAATAATGTTTCGACTTTCCCCAAAGTATGTCGTATGGTTATAACACGCGAAGGCATGTCAGCCGGGGTTTTCCGCTTCGCGGTCGCCCGGTCGTTTTTCGAGGACGATTCGGCTTTTTTAACTGCCGGTTCTTTTTCAGATCGTTTAGGCATATCGTACGTTCTCCTATTTAAGAATTGGGATTGTTACACAGTAAAACATCGACGGTTGCGGCAACCTTGGCCGCTTTTCGGGAATCGTGCTTCGGCGAAGACGGCTTTTCGTTGCACGAATGAAGAAAAACGGACAGGTCGTTCCGCTTAATTAGCCGCCGCCCGCGACGACGGTGCTGGAAAGCACCTTGCCGCGAACGCCACGTAACGCCCAACGGGCAACCGTCGGGTGGCTCGGACGGCCTGGAATCAGCCTTGAGGCCTCGGGAATCGTGAGCCATCCCTGCTCCATCGCTTGTTTTTGATCGAAATCGTTCTTGTCCATCACTTTCTCCTATGAACTTGGTCGAACCGGATTTTCCGGGCAAGCGCACGAAGTCGCAGAATCACAACAATAAAAACGCTTCGAGAAGAAACAAAACGTACCCCACGCGCAAACCGGGAGAAACCGGTAAAGAAAAAACCAAATGATTTTGGCGTGGGAATAAAAAGCCGTCAGCCAAGAAAACGACTTTTATGCTCGAAAGAACCAAGCACTCTTTTTACCATAATCGAAACGAAATGAAAATGCAACCGTTTTTGTCATTTTCCTCAACGTTTTTTTCTTGCTCAAGCCGGAACGGCGTTCGGCCAAGCCTCGCCGGTCTCTGTTTCGATGAAATCACCCCAGGTTTCCGCATCGATTCCGAGAACAGATTCACAAGCCTTTCGGGCCGCCGCAAAACCCTCTGTTGTTTCCGGCGGACCGTCCGCATCAATTTCGACGATGAACGATTCCCGCGAAACGGCGATCAATTTCGCTCCGGCCCGGATCAGGGCGTAGGCGACGGCCTTTTTGACGTCGCCGAGGGTTTCCATCCAACAGGTATACGGCTTCTCGATTTCGTAAATCGGTCGTCCTGGTTTGCCGTTTCTGCTTATTGCGCTGGTCGTGTAAAGCCGCTCGACCAACTCCGGGCCGGGAAACAGATCGGTAACTCTTCAAGCCTGTTTCTTGGCTATAGCTGCCGATCCTCTGAAAAATCTCCGAAAGATCGATCACCCGACCTTCGATACCCCAGGCGATCCTAACACCGGATTCAGTTTGCACTTATGAAAAATGGGCGATACGGGACTCGAACCTGTGACCTCTGCCGTGTGAATTCGGAGGATTGGGACAACCCTGAAGGAGAAATTTAAGCGAGAAGGCTTTGATTTCCAGCATCTTACGGCATTT
Source organism: Thermoguttaceae bacterium (assembly GCA_031549145.1). Classification (GTDB taxonomy): domain Bacteria; phylum Planctomycetota; class Planctomycetia; order Pirellulales; family Thermoguttaceae; genus JAVBSX01. The sequence goes on from JAVBQI010000078.1 coordinate 20,646, forward strand.
CGACAAGAATTGCAATCCATGCATTTCGGGATTTTTTCGACAGAGAAAGACGGTATAGCCGGGGTTTCGACGGTACAAAACGGTACACACAAAACGACCGATTCTGGACAGTTCTTTCAACTCTTGCCACACTGAAAAACGATGCTTCCCGCCCCGTCAATGAGGTCGATGCCATGTCCAAATTCGACGAAGAACTTTTGGGAAAAATTTGAGCTGGTGCGTCGAACCCAACACTCACGGTTTCGGGACATTCGTCGCTTCGCTCAGGAAGCCCCTCGGCTCATTTTTTGTGCGGAACACAGTAGGTCGGGTGAAATATGTTGGACAATCGCACTCGGGCCTTTTTTGTCAAAACTTCACGGCAACAAGGGATAGCCGGTGGCATTAACGGTAATCGTCCCCGTCCCCGGCGGCGGTGTCACGACGCTCAATCCTACCGGCACTTCCGTCGGTTTTCGCAAATTCCCCCAATTGACGTACCTGGCGTAGGTATGTTGCGATGGAAAGAAACCGGTATGATCCGCGGGATACGGCCATGAGTCCGCGGGCAACGGTGTCCTGCCTGCCGATTCTTCGTGGAACGGCCCAGGAATCGGTTCCGGCGGACCGAGCACGGTATGTCGTTCACTCTCCCATTGCAAGTAGCCATCGTAGACGATAGGCACGCCGCTCCACTTCACGTCGAATTCTCTCTCGCTTCGGGATGTGGAATTGTACGAACGGTGAAGATGTGGGTACCAGTGGGGATTATCATCGGTTATCCCGCTGGAGGCCTGGGAAGAAGAGGTGTGCCCGCTCTCATGGCCGTTTATATCGGTCATTCGGAATGTTCCGCCGTTACCGTTGTCGGTCCCCGTCGCCTTGGCCATCTGTTCGAATGACCAGTCGCCGCTATAGCTGTCTGTCGACGAATGAACGTTCGGCCAGCTAAACATCAATCCGCCGGCCATACGCGTCCATGGATTCCAGTAATGGTAGTCCTGCGAACCGTCATTACTGTGATTATCGGTCCGCGAGAAGGTTCCCCCTTTGACGATGTGAGAATCGGCCTTGCCCGTTGCCGAGTAAGTGCCGTCAGGGCTGTAACGCCAGTCGGTTACGATCGTCGTCTTTTCACTTGAATGGGCCGAGTTCGTGAACGACCAATCGCGAGAGTAATCGTTGTAGCTTTTCGTGACGTAGTACTCTCCCTGGTGGCAGTAGCAATCTTCCGGATCCTTGAAGATGGAAGGTTGGCACTCGCCTTCCGGCAACTCGGTGCGAGAGTGACTTTCGAAATGGCCTGAGCCTTGTTCGGAGATGCTGGAGGTCTGGGCGTTTTCGTCGGTGATTTTTCCCGAAGTCAACCGCTTGACCGCGCCGTTGTAAAGGATGTAATCGATATTCCATTGTTCGCTATGGGTATCGTCCGTAGAAGAATGCGAGTTGTATTCGACCGGATACTTGGTGATGTAATAATCGTAATCATTGTCATAATCGTTGGGATCGTAAGGATAGCCGCCGGAGGCCGGAAAACCGTTTCGGGTGTAAGCCAGGGTGTTGCCTTTGCTTGAAGAGATCGTCAGGCTGTCCGTCACGGTTCGTCCACCACCGCCACCTTTGACGGAGTCGAGTGTCCAGGATTTTTTGGTATTATCCCAAACATATTCCACGAGAAGGTTTTCCGCGTTGTCGTGCAAAAGCGAAAAGGTTTTCGTCGAGGAAAAGACTGGTGTCTTGGTGTTTTCGGCGCGAGTTTCAAGCCAGTGTAACGAGGAATAGGCCGTGGAGGAACCTGTTCCCGAAGTGTCCCATGTTTCTTTTCCGGCATTCCATGTGTAGATGAAATCCGAGGATATGGAGTTGCCATCGGCCTTGTTCCCCGCATACGAAATATTGGTTGTCGTGTCTCCGAACGTGATGCTGGTATTTCGCGGTCTTCCAGTGAAGACATAGTCACGGGAAATATAATTGGATGCCTGACCTTCGCCCCAAATTTGCCTCCAGGCCCCGTCGATGAGCTTGCTCTGCGTGGAGAGGGAATAGGTGGAGGTATCGGAAGTGCGGGTGGTGGCATCGCCGCTGATCAGCCCGCGGATATACTCGCTGGTATCTTCTCGTAGCAGGAAGGAATTGTTGGTTTGCGATTTCCGATTCTCGGTGCCGGCGTCTCCGGTAGCAATCGAAACCGATGATCCCCATTTGTAGGACTGAAGGGAATACCATGTCCGGGTACTTTCGCTGGAAACGGCCGAAGTACTCTTGACGAGCTTTCCCGCCGCATTGGAACTTTCCTCGCGTGTCTCATTGCGGCTTTCCGCAAACGCGCTCCCGTGAGCATTCCGCTTTTCATGGAAAACCGACCACGCCCCGGCATCGCGTATGTTTTGATCGAGAGAATTCGAACCGTTGAAATTCTGAACGTAATCATAAGTGGTAACATGGTCCTTATGTTCGAGTTCCGTCGACCGCGTCTCGGTTCGCCGCGTCGTGGTGGTCGATTCGCTTGTAGTAACGGAAGAGGTCGTTGAATGGGTCGAGAAAAACTTGTCGAAAGCCCCGGTGGATTGTCCCGATCCGCTCCACAGCCATTGATTCCCACCGGTTTCCGTCGTGCCACTGCGAACTGCTGCCGATACATGAGATTCAAACCCTTGTTCGCCGACTAAGCCGGAGACCATGAATTGTCCTGAACCATTCCGCGGCCCTTGAATATTTCCATTTCCCGTGGCACCGAAGATAAAGAACATTGAAGAATATGATTCACTCGATCGTTCAATGGTATTGCCGGAAACCCAATTGTAGAAGGAATTTCCTGATTCCGAAAGGCCGATCTGGGCCGTTCCCATAATGACCTGCCATTCGCCATCGCCAAAGGCGGCCGTGTGGATGATTTGCGATTCGGTGTAAAGAGACTGGGCAAAACTTCCACTTGTCACGGAATAAGATTTCCCGCCTCCGGTGGTCCCCGAATGACTTTCCAAGGCGGATTGCATTTTAATATCCTGGTGACTTTTCGTTTCTATTCTGTTGCCGCTCGTATTTTCAGGATTGGAGCGGTGAGCGATTTGATGTGTATCAATGACCGCGCCGGAATAAGTCGTCCTTCCCGTTCCTGACTCACGAACGGCAAGATAAGAATCGGTTGTCATTTGGAAGAAATCCATGCCGTATTCACCGTCGATGACCGCCGCATTCAGTACATAAATGACCGACCCGCTATACTGATCCGTGCCGTTCCAGTAATTGTAGCTCGAACAGAAAATTTCCGAGTATTTCCAGTTGCCATTCCCCAGATCAATATATGCGATCTTTACATAAATGGTTTCGATACCGTCCATGCCCCTTGTCTGGCCATCGAAGGTTGCGATCGGTTTGTTTACCGTGTGGGCCGCGGACCCGTAGTAACCGTATTGGCCGACGGACAAGCTTGACATCATGAGCATCTCCGAGGAGGCCATCAAACCGTAAAGCGGCGTCGTGAAAGACGAACTGCTGCCGGCCATCATAGGAGCATTCGGCTGTTGAAGCATGGTCGGCGCGAAGATGTCGTACGAGTCAGGCTGGAAACCCTGACCACCGATCGAAACCACCCCGAAATCATCGCTTTCCGGATCGACGTAATAACCGTCCGGAAGGGGAGATTCCGCCGTCCCTTCCATCGACGACGGTATGATCTGGATCGCGAGAATTCCCGAATTGACCTTTTCGCCGTTTTCGTTCAGAACGTCGTACCTGATGATCTCTTCTCCCAGGTAGTCGTCATCGGCCAGGTAGGTAAACGAACCGTCCGCGAGGAAAACAAACGTGCCGTGTTCCAGCGTCTCGGCGATTTGAACTCCGAACCGGCTGACATCGAGCATGGAGCCGTTCACGAGATTTTCCAGGACCGATGCGCCGGCGAGGGTCGAGCCGCCGTAGACGGAATATGCCGCCGGTTGGAGCATCGGTATGATATTATCGGTGAGCGATGCTTCGAGCTCATCAACCGTCGGCGGCGTTAGAATGGGACCTTCGAAGTCCATCTCTTCCGGCGTCAATTGGCCGACAGTGGTCCGGTAGGTCTCTTCGACGGCTTCCTCGCCGTTGTCGATCGTGAGCGCGATCGTATAATTGCCTTTGTACGCATAGGCATGTTCGAAGGAAAACGTCTTGTCCGGCTGCAATTCGATCGCCTCCGTCGGCGTTCCGTCGCCGAAGTTGACGCTTGCCGTCCAAGGGCCCGAGCCGAGACCGGAGAACGAGCCGGTCCAAAGAATCGGTTGACCGGGATTGGCTTCGGCCGGAGGAGTCAGGATGATCTTCAGCGCCGCTTTCAAAACACGCACTTCGGCGGACGCGACCACTGTATGGCCTTGATCGTCGGTCGCCTGCACTTTGACCGTTTTCGTCATCGCACCGCTCAGCTGTTCGGCGGTAAAAAGGACCATCTCCCCGATCTCGTTTCCGTAAAGGGCCTCGGAACCGCTCTCGCCGAAGATTCCGTCATCGTCCAGATCCCAAAGGTATGTCCACGCTCCCGAGTTGAACGGGTCGCAAATTTTCGAGGCGTTCAGCGTTAGCGTTTCACCTTCGTTCAGGACGTAGGGGCCGCCGGCGAAAACCTCCATTTCACCGTCGTTATCGATGATCACGATCATTTCCGTCGAAGGTTGCGAAGTCGTTCCCGGAAGGGTATATTGCTCGACGCCACCAACCCTTCGGGGTTTAAGGGTCATTATTACCGTTTCAGCTCGTTCTACGAGCGAATCGTCGGTCACATCGATGAGAATGTCGATAAATTCCTGGCCGCTCTCGAAGGTGACGGAATCGGAGAGAAGCGAATAATCCACTCCGTTCGTTGCCGTTCCACCGACGGCGTATTCGACCGTGAGCGGATTTTGCGTATTGTCCCTGCGCAAACGGAAATAACCGTTTTGTCCCCCTTCTTCCCCGTCCTGTTTCGATTCGATCCAAACGTTCGGAGTCGTACCGTTCTCAAAAATCCAAAGTGTTGCCTCACTCTGATCGGAGTCGAGCGCATATTGTGCCACACCGCCGCGGATCGTCGGAGCCCCCAGCGTCAGGATCACGTTTCGATCCGTTCCGAGAACCGTATCTTCGATCGGGATAATGGCGATTTCCGCCGTATCCGATCCTGCCTCGAACGTTACGAATCCGCTGAGAGACTCGTAATCCACGCTGCTCGCCGCCGTTCCTCCCCAATAGTAGCCGACGGTCAGTTCATATCGCGTGTTGTCGCATTTCAGGGCGAACTTGCCGCTCGCTCCGCCTTCGATGGCATCGACGACGGAATCGATGTGGACGGTGGGTGCGATATCGCCGTCCGCGATCATGATCGTCGCGCTCTTGGGATGTTCCGGCGTATCATCCAAAATATATTGGTCGATATTCCCCGGCTTGCATGAGCCGATTGTCAAAACAACCGTTTCCAGCGGTTGTTCCACGAGTTGGTCTTCGCTTGCGCAAACCAGGATCATCACGGATTCCTCTCCGGCGGTGAAGGTGACCGTGCTGCCGATGTAGGTGTAATCGACGGCGTTGCTGGCCGTCCCGGAAATATCGATGCTGACGTGCAAGGGGTTTTGCGTGTTGTCCCGCCGCAGGATAAAATAACCGTCCTCTCCCCCTTCGGCTCCGTCGCGGGTCGATTCAATCCAGACATGCGGGGCGATGTCGTTGTCGATGATCTCCAGCATTGCCGTTTTCGCCGAATCATTCAGGTTGTAACCGCCCGAAGAACTCAGCATCAGGATGGCCGTCTCCGTCGGCTCGATCGCCGCGTCGTCGATCACGTTCACGTCCACATACGCGAACAGTTTTCCCGCGGGAATCGTCACCGAGCCGGTCACGTCCCCTGAAAACAGGCCGCCCCCCGAACTCGCCGGGTTCGTCGTGTAATCGGAATGATGCGTCGCCGTTCCTGAAAGCGTAAAATAAATCGTCAGCGGCTGACTCGCCCCTGTCCCGTTCTCACGGACGATCTTGAACCGGCCCGGCTGTTGCTCTTCGTCCGCCGTTCGTTCCGCCCCGTCCGCCGCCTTCTCGACACGGACATCCCACTTCACGTCGTTGTCGGTGATGTTGACCGTCGCACTGTTCGCCGCCGCATTGAGGTTGTAGCCGCTCGAAGAATCGAGCGTCAGGATTACCGTCTCTGTCGATTCATATTCGAAATCGTCGATCACGTTCACATCGACATACGCGAACAGTTCCCCCGCCGGGATCGTCACCGAGCCAAGAATATCTCCCCCCCAAACCCACCGACTCGCCGGGCTCGTCGCGTAATCCGGCAAACCCGCAAAGCCGTTATCGTAAGTCGCCGTCCCCGTCAGCGTATAATTGATCGTCAGCGGTCGATCTAGCCCCGTCCCGTCGGCCCGGCTGATCTTGAACCGGCCCGTTTGCTGCTCTTCGTCCGCCGTTCGCTCCGCGCCGTCGGCCACCTTCTCCACGCCGACCGTCCACTTCACGTCGTTGTCGAAAATCGTCGCCGTTGCGATCTTCGCCGCCGCGCTCAAGTTGTAGTTGCTTGAAGAATCGAGCGTCAGGATCACCGTCTCGTCCGATTCGTAAAGAAAGTCATCAATCACGTCGACGTCGACGTACGCGAACGTTTCTCCGGCCGGGATCGTCACCGAGCCGACGCTTCCTTCCCAAGTGAACCGACTGGCCGGATTCGTCCTGTAGTCAGGCGAGGAAGAGAAACCGTTTTCGCAAATCGCTGTCCCCGTCAACGTATAATTCACCGCCAGCGGCCGGTCCAGCCCCGTCCCGTCGGCCCGTGTGATTTTAAACCGTCCCGGCTGTTGCTCTTCGCCCACCGTCCGTTCCGCCCCGTCCGCCACCTTCTCGACGGCGACCGTCCACTTCACGTCGTTGTCCAAAATGTTGACCGTCGCGCTCGTCGCCGCCCCGTTCAGGTTGTAGCCGCTTGAAGTCTCCAACGTCAGGATCACCGTCTCGTCCGACTCGTAAAGAAAATCGTCGATCACGTTCACGTCGACATACGCGAATAGCTCTCCTGCCGGGATCGTCACGCTCCCGAAAGCGTTCCAACCCAATTGGCATGCCGGGCTTGTTGTATAATCGGAATTGTAAATCGCCGTTCCCAAGAGCGTAAAACTCACTGTCAACGGCTGGCCCACCCCCGTTCCGTGCGCCCGCGAAACCTTGAACCGCCCCGGCTGTTGTTCTTCGTCCGCCGTCCGCTCCGCCCCGTCGGCGATCTTTTCGACGGCGACCGTCCACTTGATGTCGTTATCGACGATATTGACCGTCGCCGTTTTCGCCGCCGCGTTCAGGTTGTAAGCGCTCGAAGTGTCCAGCGTCAGGATCACCGTCTCCGTCGATTCATACAGTCGATCGTCGATTACGTTCACGTCCACATACGCGAACGTTTCGCCCGCCGGGATCGTCACACTCCCGAGAATTCCCCAACCCGATTGTGAGGCCGGGACCGTCACATAATCCTCGCCGTACGTCGCCGTCCCTGAGAGCTTAAAACCGATCGTCTGTGGCTGGTCCATACCTGTTCCGCTCGTCCGACTGATCTTGAACCGGCCCGGCTGCGGCGTTTCTCCCGGCAACGTCTCCGCCCCGTCCGCCACTTTTTCCACGGCGACCGTCCACTTGTCGTCGTTGTCGACGATGTTGATCGTCGCCGTTTTCGCCGCCGTGTTCAGGTCGTAAGGGGTCGAAGTGTCCAGTGTTAGAATCACCGTCTCGTTCCCTTCGACCAGAAAGTCGTCGATCACGTTGACGTCGACATACGCGAACATCGCTCCGGCCGGGATCGTCACGCTCCCGTAAATCGTTCCTCCGCTCGATTGCACGGCCGGTGTCGTCGTATAATCGGAATCGAACGTCGCCGTTCCCGTCAGTTTGAACGAAACCACCAGCGGCCGGTCCAGCCCCGACCCGCTTGCCCGGCTGATCTTGAACCGACCCGGCTGCTGCTCTTCGTCCGCCGTCCGCTCCGCCCCGTCCGAGATTTTTTCGACCCCGACCGTCCATTTCGCGTCGTTGTCGAAAATCATCATCGTCGCCATCTTCGCCGCCGCGTTCAGATTGTAGTCACTCGAAGTCCCCAACGTCAGAATCACCGTCTCGTCCGATTCGACCAAAAAGTCGTCGATCACGTTGACATCGACATACGCAAATATCTCTCCCGCCGGGATCGTCACGCTCCAGGGGATGACTCCCAAGCCCGATTGTTTGGCCGGGACCGACACATAATCATCGCCGTACGTCGCCGTTCCCGACAGCGTAAAACTTACCGTCAGCGGCTTGTCCAGCGCTACACCGTGTGCCCGGCTGATTTTGAACCGGCCAGGCTGTTGCTCTTCGCCCGCCGTCCGCTCCGCCCCGTCGGCGATCTTTTCGACGGCGACCGTCCAGCGCATGTCGTCATAAATGTTCAGCGTCGCCGAATTTCGCGTCTCGTCGACTTTATAGAGTGTCCCGGCATAGGACGAGAGCGCGAAGATCACCGTCTCCGTCTCCTCGATCAGCCCATCGTCGATCGGATTGATGATGAGATCGACATAGGATTTTCCCGCAGCGAACGTCACCGTTCCTTTTTTCGTCGTCGCGTTGAAGCCCGGCAGGTAGGTCATCGTCGAGGAATAATCGGTCCCGAGCGTCGCTGTCCCGCCGGCCCATTCGTAATCAACCGTCAGGGCGTTGCGGACGTCATCCCGGTAAATCCGGAACCCCCCTTTTCGCTCTACTTCGACCGCGTCCTGGACCCGCTCAATCCAGACGTTCGGGGCGACGTCGTTATCGAAGATCGACAACGTCGCTTTCCAGCGGGTTTGGTCCACCGTGTAGAGACCGTCGGAATAAGGCGACAGCGAGAAGGTCATGCTCTCCGTTCCTTCGATCAGCACATCGTCCATCGCGGAGATAACGATGTCCACGTAGGATTTGCCCGCACTGAACGTCATCGAACCTTTTTTTGTCGTCGTGCTGAACCCTGGCAGATAAGACGTGCTCGACGAATAATCGCTCCCGAGCGTCGCCGTGCCGCCGGTCAATTCGTAGCCGACCGTCAGGGCATTCCGCACGTCGTTGCGATAAATCCGGAAAATGCCGGTTTGACCCGCTTCGGCGGCGTCCTGGATCCGCTCGATCCAGACATTCGGGGCGACGTCGTTGTCGAAGATCGACAGCGTCGCTTCCTGACGGGCTTCGTCCACCTTGTAGAGATCATCGGAATAAGGCGAGAGCGCGAAAGTCGCCGTCTCCGTTCCTTCGATCAGCGCATCGTCCGTCGCGGAGATGACGATGTCCATGTAGGATTTTCCTGCACTAAACGTCACCGTCCCCTTCTTCGTCGTCGTGTTGAGGCCCGGCAGGTAAGACGTGCTCGACGAATAATCGCTCCCGAGCGTCGCCGTACCGCCGACCCATTCGTAACCGACCGTCAGAGAATTTCGCGTGTCGTCCCGGTAAATCCGGAAGATGCCGGTTTGGCCCCCTTCGGCGGCGTCCCGGATCCGCTCGATCCAAACGTTCGGCGCGACGTCGTTGTCGAAGATGTCGAGTGTCGCCGTATGCCGCGTTTCGTCCACCGTGTAAAGCGTTCCGGCATAAGGCGAGAGCGCGAAAGTCGCGGTCTCCGTCTCTTCGATCGACGCATCGTCGTTCGGGTTGATGGTGAGATCGACGTAGGATTTTCCCACGCTGAACGTCACCGTCCCGGTCTTCGTCGTCGCATTGAATCCCGGCAGGTAGGAGGTGGAGTTCGAATAGTCAGTCCCGAGCGTCGCCGTGCCGCCAACCCATTCGTAATTGACCGTCAACGAGTTTCGCACGTCGTTGCGATAAATCCGGAAAACGCCGGACTGGCCCCCTTCAGCCGCGTCCTGGATCCGCTCGATCCAGACGTTCGGGGCGACGTCATTGTCAATGATATCGAGCGTCGCCGTTTGGCGGTTCTCGTCGACCGCGTAGAGCGTCCCCGTATAAGACGACAGCGCGAAGGTTACGGTTTCCGTCCCCTCGATCAGCGCATCGTCCGCCGGGAAGATCGTGAGATCGACGTAAGGTTTTCCGGCGGCGAACGTCACAGTTCCCTTTTTTGTCGTCGCATTGAAGCCCGGCAGGTAAGAGGCGGAGTTCGAGTAGTCGGTCCCGAGCGTCGCCGTCCCGCCGACCCATTCGTAGGCGACCGTCAGGGAGCTTCGCGTGTCGTCGCGGTAAAGCCGAAAAACGCCGCTCTGGCCCCCTTCGGCGGCGTCCTTGAGTCGCTCGATCCAAACGGTCGGCTTCGCGAGGATGTCGCCCGGAATTCCGAGCGTCGCCATTTGACGCGGCGTATCGAGCGTGTAGCTCGTGTTCCCGCTTGTGGGCGGAGCGATCGCGATCGTCACCGTTTTCGGATCCCCGGCGCTGACCGGGCCGAGCAGGGCGATCGGGATGTCGACATAAAAGACGTTGGCCGCGAACGTCACCGTGCCCTTGTTCGTCGCGGCGTTGAAGCCCGGCAGGTTCGCCTGGAAATCGACTCCCGGCATGGCCGTGCCGCCTTGCAGTTCGTAGCCGATCGTCAGCGGCACGGCGGCGTCGTCCCGATAAATCCGGAAGAGGCCGCTTTGGGCGCCGGTCGCGTCGGCATCCCGGACCCGCTCAATCCAGACCTTCGGGGCGACGTCGTTGTCGTGGATGTTGAGCGTCGCCGTTTGACGGGTTACGTCGACCGTGTACAGCGGCTCGGAGTACGGCGAGAGCGAAAGAATTACCGTCTCCGTCCCCTCGACCAGCGTGTCATCGATCGGGTAGACCGTGATGTCGACGTGAGCGACCCCTGCACCGAACGCGACCGTTCCTTTCTTCGTCGTTGCGTTGAAGCCCGGTAGAAGATAGGAATAATAATCGGCGTCCAGCGTCGCCGTGCCGCCGTCCAGTTGGTACGCCACCGCCAGCGCATTCCGCGTGTCGGTTCGGTAAACCCGGAAAATTCCGGATTGCCCCCCTTCGGCCGCGTCCTGAATTTTTTCAATCCAGACGGTCGGGGCGATGTCGTTGTCAAAAATGTCGAGCGTCGCCGTTTGGCGGGTTTCGTCGACCGTATACAGCGGCCCGGAATAGGGAGAGAGCGAAAAAATCACCATTTCCATCCCCTCGATCAACGTGTCGTCGAGGGGGTAGACGGTGATGTCGATGTGAGCGGTTCCTGCACCGAACGAGACCGTCCCTTTTTTCGTCGTTGCATTGAAGCCCGGTAGAAGATAGGAATAATAATCGGCGTCCAGCGTCGCCGTCCCGCCGTCCCACTGGTAACCGACCGTGAGCGCGTTTCGCGTGTCGTCCCGATGGACGCGGAAAATTCCGGACTGTCCACCCTCGGCGGCGTCCTGGATTTTTTCGATCCAGACCTTCGGAGCGACGTCGTTGTCGAAAATGTCGAGCGAGGCCGTTTGGCGGGTTGCATCCACCGTGTAGAGCGTTCCGGAGTAGGGAGACAGCGAAACGACTACCGTCTCCGTCCCCTCGATCAACGAGTCGTCGATCGGATAGATCGTGATATCGACGGAAGCGCTTCCCGCACTGAACGAAACAGTTCCTTTCTTCGTCGCCGTATCGTAACCCGGCAGGTAAATCCAGTTCGCGTAATAATCGGCATCCGGCGTCGCCGTTCCGCCGTCCAGCTGATAACTGACCGTGAGCGCGTTTCGCGTGTCGTCCCGGTAAACCCGGAATATTCCGTTTTGGCCGCTCTCGTCGGCGTCTTGAATTTTCTCGATCCAGACTTTCGGGGCGACGTCGTTGTCGAAAATTTCGAGCGTCGCCGTTTGGCGGGTTTCGTCGACCATGTACAGCGTTCCGGAGTACGGCGAGAGCGAAACGATTACCGTCTCGGTCCCCTCGATCAACGTGTCGTCGACGGGAACGATCGTGATGTCGGCGGAAGCACTCCCTGCGGCGAACGAAACCGTCCCCTTCTTCGTCGCCGTGTCGAAACCCGGCAAATAAAAATAGGACGGGGAATAGTCGCTCCCGAGCGTCGCCGTTCCACCTTCCAGCTGGTAGTTGACCGTGAGTGCGCTGCGCGTGTCGTCCCGATAAACCCGGAAAATCCCGAACTGGCCGTTCTCGTCGGCGTCCTGAATTTTTTCGATCCAGACGTTCGGATACAATTCCGGCGGCGACACCGAGAGGAGCTCGCGGTTTTCCAATGGTTCCAGTTGAAGCGATCGCTTGTTGCGCTCCTGCGGATTCTTACGCCGCAAAGAAGTTTTCCTAGAAAGGCCGAGTCCCTGAAGCACGCCGTCAAAAAATTCATGAAATGTGCTCATCGTCAATTCCCTTGTGATGGTGAGAGGGTAGCGGGCAGTAGAGAGTGGGAAGTGTGAAGTGGGAAGAAATTCGAGCTTTGCTCGATAGGAAAACTTTTCACTTCACACTCGACGGCGGTTGCCCCATCAAGATGGGGAGCGGTCTGGTTTGGCGTTTACCGGCCTGGAAAGAGGTGCGCTACACACAAAGCCGAAAGTGAGGCATTCGCAAAAAAGCGAACGCGAAGAAGTTCTTACGAAGGTCGCAGGCCTGTTCATGAGGTGCTCCTGATCGGTAAGGGGGATTCGGAAAAGAGCGTCCTGAATTTTTCTCTTTTCATTTTCAGAAGAAATTTTCCGATTTCCGAAAAATGTGAAAAAACGGGCACTTCCTTCCGACCGTTTTTCTGCGACACAAAGCCAGAGTAATCGCCCCACAAAGCGTTGTCAAGAAAAGTTCCGGAAAATTTTTGATTTTGTAAAAATTACGGTCGCTGCCGGAGAATTTTTGACAAGCAGGGAGATTTGAAAAGAAAAAACAACGTTCTCCTGTAATCTTTACAGTCACCGCAAGTACAGTGAAAAACGGAAAGAGAGGGCGTTGGAAAAAACCAGAACGGAAACAGTCTCTTACAAAAATTTTTACAAAATAAAAAATTTTCCGAGACTCTTTAATGCGGGCGAGTCCAAGCGAACTACCATCCAAGCTGCCCAACTTCAGGCCGGAAGAAACGTTTTTTTGAATAGTCGGACAGTTCGAGAAATCGGTTCAGAAAATCGACCATTCCGTCATCGTCGTGACAACGCCCCGTTGGGCGAGGTTCTCGGCGAGATCAAGATAAGCGGAGACGAGCCGATTCAATTCCTTGACGTGGGCGGCGTTCAGATAATTCTTGGCGATGCTGACATCGGATTTCAAAATCTTGCCGCTCGGAGCCTGCTTCCACGCCGTCAGGCCCATTGTTGACCTTGGTAGCGTCGGCAGAGGAATAAATCAACTCCGCCGCCGCCTGGCCGTGAATCGCCCAGTGCGGCTTGTTTTGAACTATCGCGAAAAAGTCCTTCGTGACCGGCGACTTGGCGTCGTAATTCGCTGAGAGAGCGTAGATGTCCGTGATTTTCTAGTAAAACCAACGCTCACTCGCCCGGATTTCACGGATACGCTCCAGCAGTTCGTCGAAGTAATACCATCCGAAAAAGTTGCTTTCCCTGCTTGAGCCGCTCGTCGTCCAGCACGAATCCCTTGACAAGGAACTCCTGCAATGTCTTCGTGGTTGGATGTCATAACCAATCTTTCGCGTTTTTATCGGGCGTTTGCTCTTTGGATAAACGGTAGCGTTACTTTTTGAAAAGGTTCTTATGCTTGTGCGGCGCCGATCGCAGGTATTGGTTCGGCGAAACGGCCTGAGCTTCCAACTCGGTGGCGGCGTGCCAAGGCCAACGCGGGTCGAACAACAGGCCGCGACCGACGGCGACCAGATCGGCGTCCCCGGTCGCAACGATCGCCTCGGCGTGTTCCGGCTCGGTGATCAAGCCGACCGCGATGACCGGAATGTCGAGGTGCTCCTTGATCTTTCGGGCGAACGGCACCTGGAAACCGGGGCAAACCGCGATTTTTTGCTTTTCCGACAGTCCGGCACTGGAAACGTGAATGTCATCGCAACCGGCCGCTTCGAGTGCCTTCGACAGTGCGACGGAATCCTCGACGCTCCAACCGCTGGCCACCCAATCGGTCGCCGAAAGTCGCACGCCGACGGCGATATTCTGCGGCAAGGCTTGTCGCACGGCCTTGAAGACATCGAGCGTCAGCCGCATCCGATTTTCCAGGGAACCGCCGTATTCGTCGTTTCGTTTGTTAGAAAGCGGCGAAAGGAATTCGTGCAGCAAATAGCCGTGCGCCGAATGAATTTCCACGAGATCGAATCCGATCCGTTCGGCTCGCTTCGCGGCGGCGACAAAGGCCTCGACGATCGAAGTGATGCGTTCTCGCGTTAATTCCAACGGAACGCAATCTCCGTCTTGAAAAGGGATCGGCGACGGCGCGACCGGCTGCCAGCCCCCCTGTTCGGCGGAAATTTGCCGATCGCCGGCCCACGGCGAGGAAATGGACGCCTTTCGGCCGGCGTGAGCGAGTTGAATGCCGAGCGGCATCGACGAATATTTTCGGACGATTTTGATGACGCGGTCCAGAGCGTCGCCATTTTCCTCGTTCCACAAACCGAGATCGCTTGGCGAAATGCGACCTTCCGGCTCGACGGCTGTCGCCTCGACGATGAGCAGCCCGGCCCCGGAAAGGGCGAGATGGCCGAGGTGAATCGCATGCCAGTCGGTCGCATTGCCGTTTTCGGCGGAATACTGGCACATCGGCGGAATGACGATGCGATTCGGCAATTCGAGCGGTCCGAGGCGAATCGGCGCAAACAGCTTGCTCATTTCAGGCTCCCGATTTGGAGGATTATCATTGCGGCAAACAAATCAAGTGTATTGGTTTGCGGTTATTTTACCGCCAAAAAGGACGAATTTCCACCAGGTTCACATTGGTGCGTCGAACACGACATCCCGGAATCGATTTGTACGTTGGCCATTTTGCCGAAATCACCCCATCAGGGGGGGGCGAATTCAAAAGCTCCATCAGGTCTTTTGTCCCTTTGATTTCGTCGATTCTGATGAATCTTCCCCTTCACTTCGCCTGGAATGACGATATAATAGGAATTAAGCTTTTGTTTGTTATTCAAAAGCCAACAAATCTTATTTTTCGGCTAACGGAAGGCCGCCCGCTTTGACAATCCGGGGAAGAGTGGTTGTCATGTTTTCTATTTTGTCAACGTCGTCAAGCTTTTCTCGAATCGCGACCGACAACAGCGGGTTTCTCCAGCGGAACGGATTCACATTCTCGAAAAACACCGACGCGCACGCGCGTTTCAATGATCAAAGACCTGACACGCGGAAATCCCGCCAAGCTGATCGTCCTTTTTGCGATCCCTCTCCTCATCGGAAACCTGTTTCAACAGTTTTACCACATCGCCAACGCCTTCATCGTCGGCCGCACGATCGGTGTCCACGCTCTGGCGGCCGTCGGGTGTACGGCCAGCCTGGTGTTTCTTATCATCGGCTTCGTGTTCGGATTTACGAATGGGATGGCGATCGTTCTCGCTCAACGTTTCGGTTCCGGAGACCTCGCGGGTGTTCGAAAAAGTTTCGCCGCCAACCTGGTTCTGGGGGGGATCGTTACGGTTATTACGACCGTTTTGGGCGTCCTGTACGTCCGACCGCTTTTGGTGTTGATGCGGACGCCGCCCGAAATCCTGGATCAGGCACACAGCTACCTTCGGATCGTGTTCTTCGGACTGGTACCTCTGGTGTTTTTCAATGTTCTCTCAAGTTGCTTACGGGCCGTCGGAAACAGCCGGGCGCCGCTGGGCTACCTGGTCGTCGCCTGCGTCGTTAATATCCTGCTCGACCTGTTGTTCATTCTCGGTTTTCATATGGGAGTCGAGGGGGCCGCGATAGCCACCGTCCTGGCCCAGCTTTCGGCCGGACTTCTTTGTGTTCCGTATATTTTGAAAAAAGGTTCCGTCTTTCGGTTGACAAAAGCGGATTGGAAAATGACGGGAAACGATTTATGGGAGCACCTGAGGTTCGGACTGCCGATGGGGTTTCAGCCGTCGATTATCGCCGCCGGCGTGATCATTCTCCAGTTTTCCATTAACGGGCTCGGGGCCTTGTCCGTGGCGGCTTACACGGCGGCCCAACGGATCGAGTTGTTCGCGACGCTCCCGCTGATGTCGTTCGGCATGGCGATGGCGACCTACACCGCCCAGAATTTGGGAGCGAGACAGTACCAGAGAATCCGGAGCGGCGTTCTTCAATGTACCGCGATTTCCTTGGCGTTCAGCTTTGTGATTGGGCTCGTCATGATTTTCGGCGGTCGGTATTTCGCCGGTTTTTTCATCACCTCGAATCCGGAAGCGTTGTCCCTCTCGGAAAAATACCTGACGGTCGGCGGCCTGAGTTACTTCATCCTTGGGCTTTTGTTCATTTTCAGGTACACCCTTCAGGGACTGGGACAAAATATGGTTCCGACGATTGCCGGGATCATGGAACTGGTGATGCGAATTTTCACGGTCACGTTTTTGATCGGACCGTTCGGATTTTACGGAGTTTGTCTGGCGAACCCGCTGGCCTGGGTCGGCTCCAGCATACCGTTGATGATCGCCTTCGTTCTGGTCGCGAGACGAAAACGTCAGGTTCTGTCGTTTGAAAGTTCCCTGGTTAACGTCGGATCAATTTCATGAGGCGGTTCCAAGCCGGGTTCCCGAATTTCGTCGGGCCGAAGCACTCGCTTTTCTCCGCCGCAAAGCAGGGCATCGCGGAACAGAACCGTGTCGAGGTGATAATCGATCATCGTTCCTCCCGGTTGTCGAGCACGCCCCATGTGCGGTCGACGGTTCCCCGCTTTGGACGACCAGGGATCATCGGCACCAAGGCGCTCGTACTCGGCAGTGTTTTGAGTAGAGCTAGTTTCATAACCCTATTTCGTTCATTTTGACACTGGGATTTCAAGGGTCAAAAATCGAAAAAAGGGGTTATGAAACTACCTGTAGTCGATTTATCTGTCGGGCTTCGACGCCGCAACTCTCCGGGCATTTCCCGACGCGGCGGCAGGTTCCGACGTTGCCGTACTTCAACGTGTTCCGTTCGGGAAAACGGGCAGGCTCCTCCAAACCGGGTGACACGGGGCGAACGATCCCCAGGACGATTGCAAGGTCCTAGCGAAATTCTTTTGACAGGATTTGCAGGATCAACAGGATGATTTTTTGAAAAAATGGAAAGTTGAGGGAAAGAATTGCGGGCTGAAAAAACTCTTTCTCATCCTGTCAATCTTGTTATTCTGTCAAAAATCAGACTTTGCAATCCTCGTGGAATGATCCCGCCGCGGCTCGAAAGGCAACTTCGGATCTGATATAATTTTTCCGGTCTTGCCTCTTTAACCCCATTCTTTCCGACAATGAAACTCTTGGCTCATTTTGTTCTTGCCCTGTTCGTTTCAACGGTCCTACTCACCGCCCAAGAGTCGGCGCAAACCGTTCCGCAACCGGAGTCGCCGAATGTACCGACTTTCAAAGACGGTGAGCAGATCTTCCTTGCCGTGACAGGTAACGTTCCGAGAATGGTGGTTTACCAGTCACAGGTAGGAAAGGACGAATTCAAAAACAAGGGGTATTCCAATGACTATCGTAACAGCGTGAACTGCATTCCTTATGATGAAGATATCGATATCAAGATATGGTCGCGAAAGGGAACCAACCATGAAGTCATGCGTATCAACGCCAAAGAACTCCTTGACGATTTGCAGGAACGGATCAAGGAATGCCCGAACGACAAAACAAAATGGGAAACATCCAGGGAAAACGAACGCGGCAAGATCACGTTTGCTTTCGCGGGTACCGTTGAATCGCAGTCCGATAGAGGACCCACGGCAACACCCGTCGTCGAAGAACCGGCGCAAACCGATCCGCAAATAGAAACGCTGGAAGCTCCGACCTTCAAGGACGGCTTGTATGTCTTTCTTGCCGTCAAAGGGAGCGTTCCAAGAATGGTGATTTACCAGTCGCCGGTAGGAAAGGACGAATGCAATGACAAGGGGTTTCCCGAAGACGAGGGTGACGGCGATAATCTCGTTCCCTATGATAACAGTATTGATATCAGGATATGGACGCGAAAGGGAACCAATCGTGAAGTCATGCGTTTCAACGCCAGGGAACTCCTTGACGATTTGCAAAAACAGATCAAGGAAAATCCGAACGACAAGACAAAATGGAAGGCGACAAGGGAAAGCAAAGACGGCGAGGTCACGTTCGTCTTTACGGGGACTTCGGAGTTACAGTCGCGTAAAGTCCCCCCGGTAACACTCACCGTCGCGGAACCGGCGCAGCGTGATTTACAAGGGAAATCGCCGGAGGTTCCGACCTTCAAGGACGGCGAAAAGGTCTTTCTTACTGTGAAAGGCAACGTTCCGAGAATGCTTGTTTATCAGTCGCCAATCGGAAAAAATGAATTCAAGCATTTTTTCGAAGATGGTTTTTTCGGTGATTACCTCATTCCCTATGATAAGGATGTTTTTGTCAGGATATGGTCGAGAAAGGGGAGAAATCGTGAGGTCATGCACATTAATGCCAAAGAACTCCTTGACAATTTGCATACCCACATCAAGGGAAATCCGGATGACGAAACAAAATGGGAAACAACCGCGGAAAACGAATTCGGCAAGGTGACATTTACCTATGCGGGTACTCGAAGTTTCTATGATTTACGAGATTTTCATGATTTAACGGCCGCCGCCGAAGAACAGGCAAGTGCGAATCCTCCCCAAAGATCACGGCCGGCCCCGGGCTTTTTCAGGCTGTCCCGCGAAGTGGTCCAGGAAATATCTTCCGGCGAGGTGTACTTAAAGCTTTGGCGTGACGGCGAATTTCAACGATTCAGCGATTTGGCGATCCCCCGATTCGATCATACCAAACCCGTCGTCGTTCTGATTCACGGTCTGTTCCGTTCCTCCGAAGACGAATGGATGGCCGACATGGCGGCGCGGATCAAAAAGATGGAACCGAATACGGAAATACTCGCCGTCGATTGGTCGAAACCGGCCTTGAATGAAATAAAAAAAAGGGGGCATGACCCGATAACGATGTTTGTCGATACCCCCCTTGTGGTGAAAAGCATTCCGTCCGTCGCCGAAAACGTCCATGAATATTTGTTCGGCACTGCGATACCGGGTAAAGGCGGCTTGGCATTGCAGCCGGACGCGACCCATATTATCGGCTTTTCGCATGGAGCGCACATCGGCGGCCTGGTCGGCGCGAAAACGAAAGGGACGTTGCGGCGATTGACGCTGCTTGATCCGTCCGCGCGCATTTCCCATATTTTTACGGGCCCCAATTTTTTCGGGGGCGGTTGGAACAGTCAGGCGGCAAAATTTACGGACATGTATCGCACATCCTATTGGGCGGGGACCGCCAAGGCCTACGGACACAAGTCATTCAAGGTCGAGGAGGAGGGGGCGAATAAAAGCCAAAAAGATCGGCACAATTACGCCACGGAATGGTTTGCGTCCACGATCGGAAGACGGTGTCCACATTACGGATATTCCATGACGATTCCTAATGACGTCCAATTCAAAGGCGGTGCATGGACGGGAGTGATCGTTGTTAGCGCTTTACCGTAGAATGCGCGGCAAACGACCGTCTGGTCGTTATGCTCAAGCCGGCTTAAAATTCCCATCTTCAATACGGCAGCGACCCAACGAGGCCGCAATTTGATCGAGGGCGAAGCCTACCGCCCCTACCGGCTACGGTATATCATTCCGTCACGATTTCCAAAGCGGCCCAGTAGCCCGCCTCG
>JAVBQI010000037.1:0-8534 GCA_031549145.1 Thermoguttaceae bacterium
AAAAATAGATCGCCCCCACTGCGCCGGGTGCGGTGCACGCGGAGGTAAGATCCCGCCCGCCCCCCCCGCGGCCACCCCCCGCGGCTCGTTGTTTAGCCGAGTCGTTTGCGAAGATACTGAGCGCGGGCCAGATCGCGGTCGTTTTGATTGAGCGCCGAGCCGACCAGCTTTTGCAGATGGGCCGGTTGGATGTGCAAGAGCAGGTCGTTGATCGTTTGGATGTCCGGTTTTTCAAGCAAGCCCATGCCGACCCCCATGCGGAGGCTCGAAAGGTGCTCCATGGTTTCTTCCGTGCTAATGGTCCGCGCCGTGCTCAGCAGCCCGAGCGCCCGGCTCGAACGGTCCAAAATGAAATCGAGCTTTTCTTTTTTCAGAAATTCCCGCGCCTCCCGCTCGTAGGCGATGATTTGGGGGATGATGTCTCCGACCCGACGAATCAGTTCCTCTTCGCTTTGGCCCAGGGTGATCTGGTTGCTGATTTGAAACAGATCGCCCAAGGCCTGCGAGCCTTCGCCGTACATTCCGCGAACGGCCAGGTTGACCTTTTGCAGGCTGCGGAACACCTTTTCGATCTCCTTGGAAATGACCAGGGCGGGCAGATGCAGCATCACGCTGACCCGCAGGCCGGTTCCGACGTTGGTCGGGCAAGCCGTCAGGTAGCCGAGTTTTTCCTGAAAAGCAAACTCGACCCGGCTTTCGATCTGGTCGTCGAGCCGGTCGATCGTTTCCCAAACCTTTTCCGGGTCAAGGCCGCTGCAAACCGATTGAATCCGCAGGTGATCCTCTTCGTTGACCATGATGCTGAACCGTTCGGCCCGGTCGATCACGACCGCCCGAGGCCCTTCGAAATCAGCCAGCTCGCGGCTGATCAGCTGTCGTTCCAGGAGAAAAAGCCGGTCCAAAGCGGAGGTTTTTTGCAGATCGACGAAGCAGACGTCGTTTTTTTCGAAGAGGTCCGGAACGATTTTTTGAATCGTCTCTTTGACCAGGAGCCGATCCTGTTCCTTGGAACGCGCGGGAAAGGGGAATCCGCTCAAGTTTCGGGCGAGCCGGATCCGGCTGGAAACGACGATGTCGCATTGCGGGCCGTCGCCGCGAAGCCATTGTCCCGATTGGGAAAGAAAAGTATCGATTTTCACAAGCGATGATTGATAGGCAATAGATTTTGGCAACGAAACACTTGTTTCGGGCCGGTTTTCGAGGGAGAAGACCACAAAAACCTAGAATCACTTTACACCACTTTCCCGGTTTACACAACCCCGATCTGACCTCGTGATGTTTTGGTGGTCTCTCTTGAATTCAATTTCGCGGCACGGTAGGATCGACCTTGCCGCTTTTTTTCGTGCTCATTCCCCCTCTCAGCATCCGACCAATGATTCATCGACGTGATTTTCTTAAATATTCCGCCGCGATTTTAGGGACGGCTGCCGTCGTCCCGGCCTTGAGGGGTTCGTCCGCGTCCGAAACGGCGGCTTCCGACTTCACGCTTTGGCAGCTTCCGCTCCTGGAATCGCCGATCCAGGGCAATTCCTATGTTTTTCGCATGAGTAGCGGCAAAGTCGTCGTTATGGACGGCGGCGTGCCGCAGGAAGCGGGCTATTTGCGAGGTTTTCTCGGCGCCTTGGGCAACGAGGTCGATACCTGGTTCGTGTCGCATCCGCACGGCGATCACATCGGGGCGTTGAACGCAATCCTGAAAAAGCCGAACGGAATCACGATCAAGAAAATCTATCATTCGGAATTTTCGAAAGATTTTTACGAGAACGTCGAGACAGGCTGCCGGGAATCGACCGCCGATTTTTACGACAATTTGAAAAAAACGGATGCCGAAGTCGTCGATGTCACCGAGCCGGGACTGCTCCTCGAAATCGACAACACGAAATTCAAGATTCTCGACATCAAGGACGAGCGCGTGCGGATCAACCCCTACAACAATTCCTGCATGGTGATCCGGTGTTGGGACGCGACCCGCTCCTTCGTTTTCCTGGGGGATGCCGGTCGTGAACAAGGCGATCGCCTGCTCGCCGGTCCGTTCCGCCGGGAGCTCGATTGCGATTTCCTGCAGCTGGCCCATCATGGTCAAAAGGGGGTCAGTAAAGATTTTTACCGCACGATCAAGTTCGACACCTGCCTTTGGCCGACGCCGCTTTGGTTGTATAATAACGATGCCGGCAAAGGTTATAATACCCATGATTGGGAAACGGTCGAAATCCGCGAATTGATGCAACAGCTCGGCATCAAAAAGCATTTTCTGGCGTTCGAAGGGCTTCGCGTCGTCGAGTGATACAGAGTTCCAGGTAAAAAAATTACTTTTCTTTTTCGAAAACCAATTTCTTAGCTTCGTACTCGTTTTCCAACCATTCCCTACAGTCTACAGCCTATAGTCTTGCAGCAGTTTCAGGCTTCAATTGATAAACAAGGCAACGCATCTTAGACAGTCCCAATAACATCTCCCTATGCTGTTCCATATCGAAACTCTCGGCTGTCAAATGAACGTTCTCGACAGCGAATTGGCGAGCGCCGCCCTGATCGAAGCCGGATTCGCCCTTGCCACGAGCCGGGAAGAAGCCGACCTCGTTCTGTTCAACACTTGCAGCATTCGCCAACATGCGGAAGACAAGGTGTACAGCGCGCTCGGCCGGCTCAAGCCTTGGAAAACGGCGAATCCGGGCAAAATGATCGGCGTGCTCGGGTGTATGGCCCAAAAGGACAAGGAGTCGATTTTTCGCCGGGCCTCGCACGTCGATCTCGTTCTCGGCCCCGGCCAACTGGAGCGGCTGCCCGGATTGGTCCGGGATATTTTCGAAGCCCGTCAGACCGCGAAGGTTTTGAGCGAAGAGCCCCGGCTGCCGCTGCAACGACTTGAAATCAGTCTCGATCGCGCCCGTTCCGGGCACGAAGAGGTCCGGGAAAGTTTTCGGAAGTTCGACCCGCATCGGCTGCCGGAGGTCCGGGAAAACCGTTTTCAGGCGATGGTCCGGATCATGTTCGGCTGCGACAAGTTCTGCTCCTATTGCATCGTCCCCTCGGTCCGGGGGCCGGAGCAGAGCCGCGATCCCCGCGAAATCGAGGAAGAGATTCGCGTTCTCGCCGATCAAGGTTGCCGGGAAATCACATTGATCGGGCAAACGGTCAATTCATACCGTTACAAAAGCGGCGAGCGAACGTTCCGGCTGCCGGATCTGTTGGAGGCGGCCGCCGGGATCGAAGGGATCCGGCGTATCCGGTTCGTAACCAACTACCCCAAGGGGATGACCGATGATCTGTTGCAGGCGGTTCGCGATCTGCCGAAAGTCGCTCCCTATTTTCACGTTCCCGCCCAAAGCGGTTCGGAAAGCGTCTTGAAACGAATGCGGCGGCATTACCGGCCGGAAGAGTATTTCGAGCTGTTGCAGCGAATCCGCGAAACCGTTTCGGCTGCGGCGATCACGAGCGATTTTATCGTCGGGTTCTGCGGGGAAACGGAAGAGGAATTCCTCCAAACAAAGGAAATGGTGCGAACGGGCCGGTTCAAGAACAGTTTCATTTTCAAATACAGCGAGCGGCCCGGGACGAAGGCGGCAGAACTGTATTCGGACGACATTCCGGAAGAAACCAAACGCCGCCGCAACAACGAATTGCTGGAAGTGCAGGACGAAATCTCATTGGAGCTGAACCGGGAGTTTCTTGGCGAGACCGTCGAGATTCTCGTCGAAGGCCCGAGCGGCAAAGGGGAAAGCCAACTGCTCGGTCGGACTGCCTGCGACCGGATTGTCGCCTTCGACGGTTCGCCGGAGTTGATCGGAGAATTTCTGTCCCTTGAGATCACCGCAGCGCTGCCGTTCACGCTTTTGGGGAGAACATCTTCATTACTAGCCCCAAGCGTCAGCGCGGGGTGATATTGGCAGCTTAGCGGTCAGCGGCTTAGAAGACTGTTTTCGAAGCCGCTAAGCTGCTAAGCTGCTAAGCTGCGAGACTTTATCCCCCCGCGCTTACGCTTGGGGCTAGTTTTAAGCCTTACTCAACTCGCGTATGCTTGATTCCCCGTCGCGGTTCGCTCATCCAGGGTTCGACGGCCGACCGCCAAGCCTCGTAATGCGCGGTCTCTTTGTGCGCCGCGAACCCCGATTCGTCCGTGTAGGTTTCAACCAAAACGAACCGGGTCGGGTCGTCGTTTTGCTGCAACACCTCGAAGCTCTCGCAAAGCGGTTCTTTAACCGAAGCCGCCGCGTTTTTCAACGACGCGGCCCTGAAATCCCCGACGTGTTCGGAAAGAACATGAACGTAAACGCAAACGACAAACATTGTGTAGAGGAGAGAGTGAGTTGACTGTGGGGACGGTTTTCCAACCGTTCCCTACAGCCTAAAGTCTATAGCCTATAGCCACTTACGGTTTTTTCATATGTTTCGGGACCGTACCGCAAATCGAGACCTTGATGCCGAGCTGTTCGCACATCGCGGCCTTGGTCGCGACCATTTTGTCGGCGGCGGCCGCATCATCGGCGTACACGAGCTGAATGTGATTCGCCCGATGTCGGGCCATGAACTGGTCGCGGCTCACGCCGTCGAGAACGGCGTTGACGACCGGCCATTCCTTGGCGCAAATGTTGGCCCGGCGTTCGACTTCCGCGCCAGGGAGACGAAGCACTCGGCCGCGGCCGATGTCGATTCCGAGTTCGTCGTTTTCGACGTAAATCCGGGACCAGACGATCTCGCCGGGCCGGCCGGTTCCCCGCAAGGTTCCGCCGCCGCGACGGAAATAGGTCGGCGATTGACGCATGCTCTCGGACCCTTTCCAACCGCCGTCCAAATGGGCGGGCGGGGCCGCACCGCTGATTTGGAAGACCCAGACGAACTCTTCGGAGGTTTTCGAGTGGTCCCAATCCCCCCAGCGAACATCGTGCAGCGTCGTTTCAAGCGGCTGATTGAGAGCGGCGGCGACCCGATTCGTAATCAAGGCGTCCAGGCCGGAACATTCGTCCGCTTCGTTGAAATGAATGATCGGCTGCCCCTCGAAAAGAATCCGCTTGCCGTTCTCGGCGTAAACCGGCGGCCGGTCCGTGTTGTTGAGCATTCCTTCCGCCAGATCACTCGCCGGGAGCAGGTCTTTGAGCCCTTGCTGGTATTGAATACCGATCGTATCGCAACCGAACTCGTCCGCGATTCGGGCGGCGGCGATATACATTTTGCATTGCCACAAAACCTGGGGCTCGGTCAATTCGGTGTCCCCTTTGTTACCGAAATAAAACTTGAGACCGCGTCGGAGCATCCATTGAAAGACCTCTTTCGCCTCCCGGTCGGAAACCAGCGTCGTCGCGTAATACAACGCCGATTGGCTGAGCCGTTCCTTATAAATGCCCAAGGGAAAGAGCAATTCGTCCTGGATGATCGCATTGTACATGCCCATGCAACCTTCGTCGAAGATGCCCATGATCGAACGTTTGTTGCGAAGCTCTTCGGCCAGTTTGACGCCGAGCTTTCTGTCCTTTTCCGGAATCTTCAGTTTGGACAGGGCGGTAACGTGGTTTGTTTTGTGTTTGATTTTTCCAGTTTCAAACCATTTCTTGAGATTGTCGATAAACCAAGCGTCCTTGAAATCGACGCTCCAAAGAGTTGAAAATTCGCGACCGGCCTTGATCAGGCAGCCGTTGAGGTTGAGCATCCCGACCAGACCGGGCCAGGTCCCCGACCAGTTGGCGAGGGTCAGAACCGGCCCGCGATGCCCGAGCAGCCCGGGCATGACGTGATTGGAATACTGCCAAACCGATTCGGCGACGATGAGCGGCATGTCCGGATCGAGTTTGGAAAAAATGTCGAGCCCTTCCTTTTGCGAACTGATAAAACCATGTCCGACGGATTCCTTGTAAGGATGGGCGCGAACGACGGTATACCCGAGCTCGGTGATCGCTTTGGTGAGCGCCGTTTCCATTGCTTTTTGAGTCGGCCAACAATCCCGGTTCGCGGAAAGTCGCAAATCGCCGCTTGCAACCAAATAGACCTGTTTTTTTGCCTGTTTCGCCATGTTTTAACCCTTTTTAAGATAGCCGAAAATGTTGGAATTCCCTTTCGGCGAATAAGAAAAACGAACGACTAGGGGATGATTTTATCCGTTTCGATAATCTGTGTCAACCATTTCGTTATTTCTATTACGAGGATTGCGAAGTCATTTTTAATACCAGCCCCAAGCGTGAGCGCGGGGGGATATTGGCAGCTTAGCGGTTAGCGGCTTAGCGACTTAGAAGGCGCTGTTTTCGAAGCTGCTAAGATGCTAAGTCGCTAAGATACAACGCCCCCCCCCGCTCACGCTTGAGGCTAGTACCTATCATTTCGTCAAACGCTCCAGCCTCCGTCTTCAAAGGGGTTGGAATTTCGGAAGCAGGAAAACCGGCGGACCCTGAAGACGGACGTCAACCGGGACCTTACGGTCCCGGCTCGATCGGGTGATACAAAACCGCACGTCGATTTCGCCCCCTTTCTTCTGACTGGGGAACTTGATAAAATCATGTTGTGTTTTCCGCGTAACCGATTCTCGTGTCAGAATGCGCGTTCTTTTTCAACAAATAGGGAGCGACAAGACAATGAAGTATATTTTTCCTTTCGTGATTCTCGCGCTGCTCGCATTTTCCGGTTGTCAAGACAAAGAGAAATCGGGTCAACCCGTTACTCCCACGCCTGGGGCAAAAGAAAAAGACAAATTGCCGCCGCCGAACGAGGTCGCTCCGGGCACGACCGAGGGGGAAATGCTCGAAAATATCCCCGAGGCTCCCCCGGCGTTGGATGCCGATGCCTTTTTGCCGCGAAGTTTGCCGACAATCGCCGCGATCGGGGCCGGAACCTTTTCCCTGGCCGCTCCGCAGCAGTTCATTCGCAAGGTCGAGCACGCGTTTCAAAATGTCCGCCCGCCGGTCCAGCCGCGGAATCGCGGCCCCGTCGTTCCGAACAAGCCGCGGCTGTTCGCCGTCTTGCCGGAATACCTGCACAATCCCGACGGAATGACCGTTTCGGACGATCAAAAAACCATTTTTATGTGCTGCCCGAATTTCAACGGTCGGGAAAACAACGAAGGGCCGAAAAAGCACGGAGCGTTTCTCGTTTCGTTCGATCTTCGCGGAAACCTGACCAAGCTGCTGGAATTCCCGGTTCTTGAAGAAACCGGACAAACCGGATCGATGGGCTTGGATTTTGGGCCGGACGGTCATTTGTACGTTTGCGACAACCAATATTTTTTCAATAAGGACCACAAATCGCGAATTCTGCGCGTTCGTATGAACGGCAAGAAGCCGACCGGAGAGATCGAGGTCGTCGCCTCCGGTTTGAAGCTGACCAACGCGATCCTTTGGATGAACGACAAAATGCTGGTTACCGATACGATCCTCGACCTCGAAGGGAAATGGGCGGCCGGCGGGCTTTGGTCGTTCCCGAAAGACGAAGCGCTCAAGGCCGGAACCAAGGATCACCCGACGATCGCCGTTTTGCCGAATGGGACCGACCCGCGTTTGGTCGTCGTCGAGGAGGTTGAAGATATCGACCGGCACGACAACGGCGGGGCCGACGGAATGACCTGCACGCCGGACGGAGTCGTGTACTTCGGCAACTTCGGCGACGGGGCGATGTACCGCGTCGAGTTCGACGCTGCCAACAAGCCGACCTGCGAGAAAATACACAAGGCCGGGGAAGTGTTCAACTGCTGCGACGGCATCTTTTACGACAAAAGAACCGACAAGATTTACATTTGCGATTCGCAGAAGAACGCGATCCGGGCGATCAAGCCGGTCAAGAAAGGCGAAAAGCCGGTTTTCGAGTTGATCTGGGAAAACGGCGACACCGACGGCCGCGACGGGCTGCTCGACCAGCCTTGCGAATGCGTCGTGATCGGTCGGCGGATGATCATCTGCAATTTCGACTGGCCGTTCCCCGGCCTGCTTAACTCCCAGCTCGACGAGCCGTACACGATGTCGGAAATTATTTTGAAGTAACTTTTGAAGGCTGTAGGATATAGACTATAGGCTGTAGGATATTTCCCCTCAGTCTACAGCCTACAGTCTACAGCCTATAGCCTACCATGATCCTGACGATTAACGACGAAGAGCGGACCTTTCCCGAGGGACTGAGCGTTGCCGGGCTGTTGGAGCAGCTCGGCTTGACGGGAAAGTACGTCGCCGTCGAGCGGAACAAGGCGGTCGTCCCGTTTCGCCAATTCCGGGAAACCCTCCTCGCCGAAGGGGACCGGCTCGAAGTCGTAACCCTCGTCGGCGGCGGCTGAACCTGGGACCTGCCGTCCAGGCAGAGGCTTCGCCCTCGCCCAATTCGCGGCTTCGTTGAGCCGCTGCCGTGTTGAAGAGTTATTCCAAAACCGAAATTCCAAAACGGTTTGAAAACGAACCCTACAGTCTATAGTCTATAGCCTACAGCCTCCAAAATCATGAAAACGAAACCTCGCGTCTTTCTGTCCGGTTTTTCCGATGAGGCGGTCGCCGAAAAAACGGTGTCCGAGCAGTTCGCCATTTTCGCGGCCCTCGGCTTGCAGTATTACACGATCCGGTTCGTCAATCTCG
>JAVBQI010000008.1:0-14644 GCA_031549145.1 Thermoguttaceae bacterium
AAACGAGGGGGCGAGTTGTGCGGCGGAGCGATTGAACGGCAAGCGTTACAGCGACTGTTGGTTGACGAACCTCTTCGTCGCCGCTTCACTCGGCGGAACCAAAAAATCGCCCCTCAAAATACGAAAAGATTAGAAAATTTCTTTCGAGTCGGCAAGGGCTCCGTCTATTCCGGGTTCCAACGGTTTTGCAGGCGTAAGATCCGTTCGATCAAATCGCGAACGGCTCCACGGCCGCCCGGGCGTTGGGTGATGTAATCGGCGGCGACGCGGAGCTCTTCCGGGGCATCGGGGACCGTAACGCCGAGCCCGACCGCCCGGATCGCCGGCAGGTCGGGAAAATCGTCGCCGATAAACGCGATTTCTTCGAGCGAAAGCCGTTGCTCGCGGGCGATTTCTTCGACGGCCTGCCGCTTTTCAAAAGTGCCGAGTCGGACGATTTCGATCCCGAGGTCTTTCGCGCGATGCAGCACGCATTCGCTGCGGCGGCCGGTGATCAGCCCTATCGCGTAGCCGGTTTTCCGCCAAACGCGGATCCCGAAGCCGTCAAGGGTGCTGAACCGTTTCGATTCGTTGCCGAGATGATCGATTTCAATGGTCCCGTCGGTCAATACCCCGTCGACATCCGAAAGGATCATGCGAATCGGTTGACATTTTTTTTCGAGCGACATGAGCAAGGTGTAAGGTTATACCGTAGCCGGTATGGGCAGTAGGCTTCGCCCTCTGTCAAACCGCGGCCTCGTTGGCCGCTACCGTACTGAAGACGAGAGTTTTAAACCGGCTTGAGTCTATTGGCCTAATGATAAATACTTGCACTTGGCATGGTCGGTCGCCGACCTTGTCTCAATAATTACTGAGTTGCAGATAAAAAATGACTTTTTTGCATGTGGTTGCGTTTTCCGAATTCGCCCTGTAAGGGCGGCGCGTAACAGCCCAGGGCAGAGCGAAGCGCCGCCCTGGGTTGCGGACGCCCACACCCATCGACCTGTAAGGCCGACGCAAAATTCGTTGTTCCCTTGCCCTTACAGGGCGGCTGTTTGCCGTGGGACTCATCACCCAGGGCGTCGCCTTCGGCTTTGCCCTGGGCTGTTACGCATCGGCCTTACAGGCCGAAGAGCGAAAACCGACGTCTGACTTTTTGGCGATACTCTCAAATGAGTTCAAATTTTTTCTGGAAATCAGTAACCGAACAAAGCATTACGGAATCACGACATAATCTCCGTCGTTGGGCGTAAAAAACGACACGAAGACCTCCGGCGCGATCGATTCCGTCAGAAAACGGACGCTGCCGTCGGCGTACAGGAAATTCGAGCCCCGGATGTGAAAGCTGAACAATTCGTTCTTGTTGCTGCAATTGAACAATTGCCTGTCGAGGTATCCGCATGAGCCGTCGATCCACATTTCGGAATCGGGATCGGCCCATTCCGCTCCCGACATCGGTTCTTTCGGCGTTACATTCGGGTCGCCCGGTTTTTTGCCGTACTCGAATTTTTTCGGGCGACCGCCGCACTCGAAAAGCAGAAACGTCTGCGACAGCCCGTCGCCGACCGAGGAAATTCGGATGATCGGCTCCCCTTTGGCCCAGGCGACATGTCGCATGTCGGCGAGTTCCGAATCGCTCAAAAAACCGGCATCGAAACGCTGCGGCTGCAACAAGCCGAAAATGTACTTTTTGGGCCGTGGCCGCGCCGCGACGCCGATCCCCTGCAGCTTGGCTTGCGAAATGCGAATCGCTTCGCAAGCGGCGAAATCCGAGACGAAAAATTCAATGTAATCGCTCGCGCTCGGGGCGGAACGACAATAGTGATTTCCGGGCGCGTCGGGACAGAGCAAAAACGGAATCCGGGTTTGGCGTGCTTCTTTGTTGTCCGCGTTTTGCCAGTTTTTGGAAAAATCGTATTTTTCCGCGATCCCCTGTTCTTCGAAATAAGGGAGCAGAAACGCGAAAATATTGTGCTTGATGTGGTGTGTAACCACATGGGAATCTTTGCCGTGCGTGTAATAAACGTAATCGGTGTACGACGGCGGAAAGCAATCGTTTTGTTCGAGATAAAAATGAACGGCGTTGCCGAGTTGTCGCATATTACTCGTACAATGCGTTCGCCGGGCGGCGCTTCGAGCCCCTTGAACGGCCGGCAGGAGCAACCCGAGGAGGACGCTGACAACGGCAAGAATCGTGATCAGTTCGACCAGGGTAAATCCGGACTGTCGCCGCTCTGCTTTGAAGCGTCGCGAATCGGAAAACCGCCTCGACAAACACGACATGCAAAGCCTCCGAAAGATAGACTTTTTCGACAATCCCTACGAATACCGTGGCCGGTAGGCTTCGCCCTCGACAAAACCGCGGCTTCGTTGAGTCGCTGCCGTTTTCTCACGAAAAACTTAAACCGGCTTGAGTAAAACAACACCGGAATTATAGCGACTTTTTTCAATAAAACAGCATTGGGGCGAAAAAATTGTTGGAAAAATACAAACACCAATGATAGAATGTCAGACTGTTCCGTTTACGGGGCTTTGCAAAAACGTTCGAATCAGGACAGCAGCCCGAAGCGTAAGCGCCGGGTTCGCCCCCGTGTTTTCGCGTTGAAAACCGGGCGCTTACGCTTCCGGCTGCTGCCCAATTCGATATTTTTTGTGAAGATCAGCAACCAAAACCAACAACAAAATTATAAACCATGAGCCGAATCTGTTTTTGGATTGCTATTGTCCTGGCTTCAATTCCCGCCGTCGCCGCCGGGCAAGCGGGAGAGATCCGGATCGCCGATTATCCGTCTCTTCTCGAAGCGGTCAAGTCGAATCCCGGGCGACTGCTTTACCTTCCGCCGGGCGATTACGAAATCGGCGAGCCCCTCCGGTTCGATCGCGATCATTCCGGTCTGTGCGGGCCCGGTCGTATCATTCAAACCAATCCGGAGGTTCCGATCATCGAGGTCGATCATGCCGAAGACGTTTTGCTCCGCGATCTGACCCTCATTCGGCCCGAAGGGAAAACGGAGACCTCTCGCGAAGGGATTATCGCCCGGGATTCTCGCGACCTTCGGATCGAAAACGTCCGGGTTCTCGACAATCGAACGCAGGCCGCCGCGATCTCATTACGAAGATGTTCCGATTGCCGCATTCAAAATTGCCTCGTTCAAAATTACATGAAACTCGCGATCGACGACCGGACGCAGAGTCCGCACTACGGTTACGCTTTCAATTGCATCGACGGGACGGGCATCTCGGCCAACGCCTGCACGGGAACGCGGATTCAGGGAAATCGGGTGATCGAGAAAAATCTGTTGCCGACCCCGGAAATCAAGGAACGTTACAAACTCGGTTCCTTCGTCAAAAAGAATCCCCAAAAAGGGAGCATCATCAACCAAGAGGCTTGGGACGCCGAGTATGTCAACAATTGGCATCAAGGCTCGGCAATCATCGTTTCCTCGCCCGAGTCGAGCGACCGGACGCAAATTCTCGACAACACGATCGAGAACGCGGCGCAGGGAATCGACCTTCATTGCGATCATGTGATCGTCGCCCAAAACATCGTCAACAACGCTTTCATGGGAATGAAGGCGATGCACGGTTCGCGAAACGTGTTGATTCTCGGCAATCAGTTTATCAAAAACGATCTTTGGAGCATCGGCCTGATGCCGGGGGCTTCTTCCCACGCGGCCGGATTCGAGGAAAACGGCGTCCGCTCGGCGAGTGCGAATTGCGACGGCGGTTCGATCATCGCCAACAACATCATTTCGGATTTCGGCTACGGGCACGCCCATTGGATCTGGGGGAGCGGGGGTTCGCCGTTCAAATTTGACGCCGGGCAACTGCCGCACAACCCGCCGCTCACCGACGTGATTGTTTCGGGGAACGTGCTTTACGATCCAGGCCGCGAGCCGGGAGAAAGCGAATCGCCGCCCCGATACCGATATGCGGTCAGCATCTCGAAAGCGGACACCGGCCCGCAGCGACTCCGTTTTTCCAACAATATCCTCCCGCCCGGGACCGCCGGGGTCGCGAATGTCGAACTGCCGTCCGAATGATATACCGTAGCCGGTATGGGCGATAGGCTTCGCCCCCTGTCAAATCGCGGCCTCGTTGGGCCGCTGTCGTGTTGAAGACGGGAATCTTAAATCGGCTTGAGTATAAGCTCGAAACGGTCGGTTTTTTGCCTTCTACAATTTGGGAGAATGAGGAATCACGACCGGAAGACTGGACAAATCGATCAGGTCCATACTCGAAGCGGGCGTCAAGGCGGAAGAAGATTCTCCCACCAACGAAGAGCTGGACGAAGGCATCAGGGAATTCAAATAGTTTTGGACCGGCATCTTATAGGTTACGACAAAGAGCATTTCGCCGATTCGAAACGAATCGCCGGGCAACAGTGGTACTTCCCCGCTGATGCTCTGTTCTTTGACAAAAGTGCCGTTCAGTGAGCCGGCATCCCGAATCAACAGTTTCCCGTTATTCTCGACCAGTTCGCAATGCCGCCGGCTGACGACCGGGTGCCCGATCGTCAGATCCGCTTGCCGACTTCGGCCGATCACGCAAGGAGCCAAAACGGTTCGAGTTGCTCTCAGCTGCGAATCGATAAAAATGGATATTTGAATTTCCATAACCATCGCCTTTTTGAATTTCGAATCACAAATAAATAAGATTCCTCTCTATTATATATTAAGACGTGTTTTTCGCAGGGGTTTCTCACAAAAAGTCTCAAAAATCGCGAAATTTTTTTTCTACAAACGAAAAAAGGGTTAAAAAACGAATTTTATAGACAAAGTGATAAAATTTGACCCGTTGTCTGTGACGCAATTTGGCATGGTCCGCGATATTTTGAACTTCGTTACACTTCGCACAAAATACCGCTCGGTTCACTTTTTATCACCGGCACAATAAACCAAAAATCTTCTTGTGCGCGAAGCCGTTTCAATAATTTTGGTTAAATTTAAGGATTGTATCAAATAAACGGATTGTATAGACGATAAATGAATAAT
The DNA here is from genome assembly GCA_031549145.1 of Thermoguttaceae bacterium. GTDB lineage: Bacteria > Planctomycetota > Planctomycetia > Pirellulales > Thermoguttaceae > JAVBSX01. Next base: position 4,974 of record JAVBQI010000008.1, read on the forward strand.
GATAGGCTGTCCCCTCCCCCAACAGCAATCATCCCTTTTTTACTTACATTCGTTCAATCATGACTTCGAAAAACACAATTCAAGAAGAAACACTTCTCCTCAGGGACGAATTTCAACGTTCGGGGTTTCAGATGCCCGAGCAAACGCACAGGGCGGGCCTCCGTTTTCAAGAGGGAATTCAGTTTCGTGAGGTCGGTCGGCGGGAAGAGGCGTTGGAACGGATCGCCGAAGCCGTCCTATATTCTCCGTCCAACACCGAATACCTTTTAACGCTCGGTCAATTGGAATTCGAGATGGGGCATCTGAGCGAGGCCGCCCTTTGTTTCGAAAAGCTGACCATCATCAATCCGATGAACCCGTCGTATTGGCTGACGCTCGGCTACATCGACTATCAACGGGAAGAATACCAACGGGCTCTCCTTCCGTTCGCCGAAGCGGTCCGGCTTGACGCCGGTTCGCCCGAGGGGACGTTTTACTACGCCGAATCCCTTCGAAAGACCGGTCATTTCGAAGAATCCCTGCACTATTATCAACGCCTGCTTCCGGTCGGGACCCGTTTGCCTCAAGCCGTTTACGGTTACGCCCTGTCGCTGTTGACGTTGGGACGGCTCGAAGAAGGCTGGGAAGCCTTCGAATTTCGCAAGGTCAGTCAAATCGGCAGTTGGCAGCAACATTTGTTATCGGATTGGAGCGGCGTTCCGGAGAGCACCAAAACCGTTTTGGCCTATTCCGAGGAAGGTCTTTCCGCCGATGTCCTTTTCGCCTCGTGCCTGCCCGACCTGATCGAATCGACCGGACGTTGTCTCGTCGAATGCGAACAATCGCTGCATTCGCTCTTTGCGCGGTCCTTCCCGAAAGCGTCTTTCGTCCCGCTTTCGGCGGAACCGATTTTGGAGCTGCCCGATTCCCCGGCTTGGAACCGCATCCGACAATTGGCCCCGGAAGGGGAAATCGAACAGGTCGCGCTCGGATCGTTGCCGCGATTTTTCCGAAAACGTCTTTCCGATTTTCCCCAAAGAAAATCCTACCTTCTCGCGGACGGAAATTTGACGAAAAAATGGCGTCAAACTCTTTCTCAAAAGGAAAGCAAAGGGAATGTCGGCATTCTTTGGCAAGGAAGCTGGAGCGCGGAAACGGAAAAGCAGCGTTCGATCCCGCTCGATGCCCTCAAAACGATTTTGGATTGCGGGGCCCGTCATTCCTTGCGTTGGATCTGCCTGCAACAAGGTTCCCGGCAAGCGGATTTGACGCGAATCCGTTCGGATTGGCAGTTGGAGATCGGGCATTACCCGGATGTGCTTCGGCATCAAAATGTCGAGGAATTGGCCGGACTTCTCAGCGCTCTCGAGCTGGTTGTCTCCCCGCCCGGTTATGTCGCGAACCTCGCGGCCGCGCTCGGAACACCGGTTTGGTTGGTGTTGCCGTATCCGTACGATTGGCGTTGGACGATCGGCGAGGGCGAAATCGCCTGGTTCCCGGGTATGCGGGCCTTCCGGCAAGAGATGAACCAGCCTTGGCCCGAGGTCGTCCGAGAGATCGAAACCGCGATCAAAGGTTTTTAGAGCGCGGATCCAATAGCAAAAAAGAGCCGTAAGTGTAGTCGGTACTCCGACGTAACTTACGGCTCTTGTACACGGTCCGGCCCTGTACAAGGCCCGCAAGTTGCGTTACGCTACACTTGCGGCTCTTTTTCGTTCCGCGCTGCAAAAGCCGGCTTAGTATTTCCGTCTTCAATACGGCAGCGGCCCAACGAGGCCGCGGATTTGTCGAGGGCGAAGCCTACGCCTGGACGGCAGGTCCTCCGCAGACTCGCTCCATGATCCAGCGGTTGACATCTTGCAACATTTCCGGGAGAAGTTCCTGACCGCACGAATACTGGCGGACGGAGACGGACAAACCGGCGGTATGATAAAGGTTCAAGTCGGATCGGGCCGTTTCCGGCGAATAGCTGGGGCTGTCCTTCCCGAGTGTCAGGAAGATCGGCATATCCCGGATCGAAGCCCATTGCCGGAACGGGAGCTGTCCACCCGGCATGCCACCGCCGAGCGAAACGACGCCGGCAAAGTACTGCGGGTACCGCATCGCGATTCGCAGGGCCATGGTCCCGCCGTTGTCGAATCCGAGGAGAAAAATGCGGTTCTTCGCGATATGACATTTTTCCCGGGCTATGCCGATGCAATCGAAAATCGACTGTTCGGCGTCGTTGATCCCCGCTTCTGATTGCGGCCAATCGTAGGCGATCCCTTTTTTCTTTTCCCGGTCGAGCCGTAACACCAAGTCCGGAACGGCCGCCCGGGCCGCTTCGAGGTTGCTTGTCTCGGAAGGAGAATCCGGGACTTCAATACCTCGCGGGGCGATGCCGACGAAATTCCGCATGCTGATGAGCGGCAGGATGCGCGTGATCTGCCGTTCGTCGTTTCCGGGACCGTGCAACCAAACCAAAAGCGGGTAAGCATAACCCGGCTCGTAATGCATCGGGGAAAAAAGAACGTGCTTTTCCTCGGACGGAAGCGAAACCCTCGCGAAATCGAGTTGGACGGTCAGTTTTTCCGGAGTCGGTTTCGCCTTCTTCGATTGGCCCGGATCCTTCTCTTTGAGCGGACCGGGTTTCTCAAGGACGGACGTTTTCTCCGTCAATGTCGAGATTGCTGAACTGAAAATCGGGGAAGTGTCTTCGATTTTTTCCGACATGTAATGTATATGAAAATAATGACAAAAGTCGAAACCGCGAACCGCTTGTTTTACGTCAACAAATTTCGTAAGGTTCGGGGACTATACCCGATTTTCGGGTTTTTTGTCAAGTCGAGAATCCCGGGACGGAATAACCGGAAAGGTTTTACTGTTTTTCCGAGATTGTCATTGTCTGGGGGGATTGGAGCTAAAAATCGCGGGGTACCGGCTAAACAGGGAGTTTTTCGACCAGTTCCTTGACGGCGGCAACGCTTTTACGGAACTCCTGTTTCTCTTGTTCGTTGAGCTCCAGTTCGATGATCTTTTCGACCCCCCGGGTTCCGAGAACGACCGGGACGCCGACGAAATAACCACCGACATTATACTCTTTCTCGCAAAAGGCGGCACAGGGAACGAGCCGTTTTTTGTCCCGGACGACGGCCTCGACCATCTGGGCGGTCGCCGCCGCCGGGGCGTAGTACGCGCTGCCGGTTTTCAAGAGGGCGACGATTTCCGCGCCGCCGTTGCGGGTCCGGACGACGATTTCTTCCAGCTTTTTCGGCTCGATTAGTTGGGCGACCGGAATTCCGCCGACCGCGGCGCAGCTCAACAGCGGCACCATTGTATCGCCGTGCCCGCCGAGCAGCATCGCCGAGACGTCCTCGACGCTGACGCCGAGTTCCAATGCGATAAACGTTCGGAATCGGGCCGTATCCAACACCCCGGCCTGTCCGATCACCCGCTCTTTCGGGAAACCTGTTACCTGCAAGACTTTTTGGCACATTGCATCGAGCGGGTTGCTGACGATGATCACGACCGCGTTTGGACTGGTGTCGCGGATTTTCCCGGCGACCTCGGCGATGATTTTGGCGTTGACCGCGAGCAAATCGTCGCGGGACATCCCCGGTTTGCGCGGCAGCCCGGCCGTAATCACCACAACGTCGCTCCCGGCCGTCGCCGCGTAATCGCTGGTCCCGAGAATGTCGGCGTCGAACCCGACGATCGGCGAGGCCTGCATCAGATCGAGCGATTTGCCCTTGGGCATCTCGCCGGTTTCGGGAATGTCGAGGAGGACGATATCGCCCAGCTCGGCGTTGGCGCACCAATGGGCCGTCGTCGCTCCGACGTTACCCGCTCCGATAATACTGATTTTGGGTCGTTTCATTTTTTGATCAAATTAAAAAGAGCCGCATGTGTAGCGAAACGCAACTCGCGGACCTTGGACTCGATCCGTAGACGCACTTCGCCCACCGCCCGCAAAACGGTGATCGGTTATTATACGGCAATCACAATGCCGGGAAAAGGGGCGAGAGAGACAGCGCACGAGGGTTGCAAAGTCGAGCGCAGCAAACAGTAGCCCGAAGCGTCAGTGCCGGGTTGGTCCCGCATTTCCGCATTGGATAACCGGGCGCTGACGCTTCCGGCTGCTGCCCGATCCGATATTTTTCCAAAAATTTCGACTTTGCAATCGTCCTGAGAAGGCTGCAGAATACGCGCCGCCGTCCGAAACGTTTTTGTAAAACTTGCAAAAAATGCATTGCGTTCCTATAATACCGTTACAGGTTCGCGGGTGACCGGCAGCCGCAACGCTCGGCACAATATTCACAAATTTCAAACGACTCAAACATGAAACCATCCTCGCTTCGCCCGCTCGTTCTTCCCGTCTTGTGCGTAATCGCGCTCGCCGGTGTCGTCTCGGCCCAAGCCCCGGTCGATATTGGCAAGATGATGCGATCCAAATCAATGCGGCAACTGCAACAAAACGCGGCTAAAACGGCCTTGCGTTCGTTTTGGAATGGCGGCGGTTCCAGCCTCATGTTCCAACAGTTGATCCTCCAGGACGCCGATTTCCGCGAAGGGTTCGGCATTTCCGAGGAGCAGGGGGATCAAATGAGGCAGAAAATGACCGAGACCATGCAAAAGGCGTTTATGAACGACCCGGAATTCAAAACGCTCCAGGCTCAAATGCAAAAGTTGCATGACCCGGCCGATCCGTTTTTGGAAAATGCGCCCGAGGAAAAACAGCAGGAATTCGCCCGGTTGCAGGAAAAAATCACGGACATCGCAATCCGCCGCATGAGCGAAGCGACCGAAGGGGAAATGACCTCGGAACAAAAACGCAAAATGAAGGAATTTCAAATCTCAACCATGTCGGAAATTCCGATCGTTTCCCCGGACATGTTTGAAGCCCTCGATCTTTCCGAGCAACAGCGCAAACAGTTGAACGAGATCAAAAAAGAGCTGGAACCGGAATTCGAGCGGAATATGGACGACATTATTGGCCTGCAGTTCAAGGCGATGGACAAGGCGTACGACATCATCGAGAAAGAGGGTGGGGAAATTTCAGATCAAAAGGTTTTTCAGGAAAAATTAGTTGCCGCCCTCGAAAAAGTGCAGAAAGAGCATCCCGAATTCAAGGAACTTGAAAAAAGTATCATTGAAAAAGGGCGGGGATTCTCGGAGAAGCTCAAGTTTAAAATGTTCGACGTGCTGACCGACGAGCAAATGGAGCGGATGGGCCAACTGATCGATAACCCGCCGGACTATGTCGGAAAGATGCTTGCGAAAATGAAAGAGCGGCGCGGCTCAGGCGGGGACGGCAATTGGCAGCCCGGCCTCGATTCCTGGAAGCCGGGCGACCCGATCCCGGAAGAGTATAAAAAACAACGCAAAGAGCGAAGATTTCCCTCAAAATCGTAGCCCCCGCGTGCCGGGGCCCGCGGTTCCAACCGCGAGATTGTTGACAACGTTTTATTTTTTCGACACTCCCATGTTTCTTAACCGGCTACTCCTTTTCGCTTTCGCCTTGTTCCTGTCGCTTTCACCCAAGGCGATGTCGCAGGAATGGGCCGAGCTTTTGTTCCCGGTCAAGGAGTACGATTTCGGCACCGTCCCACGCGACGCCAAGGCCGAATATCGCTTCGAGATTTACAACCCTTACGAGCAGGACATTCATATCGCCTCGGTTTCCAGTTCCTGCTCCTGTTCGAGCCCGACCGTCGAAACGCCGCTGCTCAAGACCTACGAAACCGGTTCGATCCTGGTTCGTTTCAATTCCGACAAAGTTCAGGGACCGCAAAAGGCGACGCTCGGCGTCGTGATCGACAAGCCGTTTCACGGATATGTAACCCTGCAAGTTCGCGGGCATGTTCGTAACGACATTTCCTTTCAACCGAGAAGTGCTCACTTCGGCGATGTCCCGCTCGGAACGGAACGGGAAAAAACGGTCATCGTTTCGTATCAAGGGCGGAAAAGCACTTGGAAAATCAACGAAATTCGCTGCACCAATCCGAACATCACGACGGAAATCCTCGCCCCGAAATTTTTGAAAGGAGGGACCGAGGTCGCGATCAAGATCAAATTGGACAAAGACGCTCCGGTCGGACACTTGAGTGACCGGATTTTTTTGGTGACGAACGACGCGGGTTCCAACGAAGTGCCGCTCATGATCGAAGGGGAAGTCCGAGGAGCCGTTTCGGTCAAACCCGCGACGATTTACCTCGGGGCGATTTCGCAAGGCGAAGAAATCACCCGTGCGATCATCGTCAGCGGCGAAAAGCCGTTCACGATCCAAAAGATTCAATCGACCGACAAAGGGTTGACCGTCGAGCCGAAAAGCTGGGACGACCCGGAACCGAAAACGCGGTTCGTTATTCCCTTGAAGTTGAAGACCGCCGACGTGATCGAATCGAGCAGCGTGAGCGAAAGCGTCAAAATCTCGACCGACGACCCGAACGCAACGGCGACGCTCACGATCTTCGCGGTTGTCAAGCCGAAAGAAAATTAAGGCTGTAGGGCTCGTTTTCCAACCGCTCCCTACAGCCTAAAGTCTATAGCCTATAGTCTTTTAGCCTATCACTAGAACGTGACGACCAGGTCGACACCGATCGTGAATTGGGTTTTCTTGGTGTAGTCGCTGAACAGCCCGTTGAAACCCGTGCCGTAGGTGTTGTCGACCCCGTAAACGTCGGACCAATCCCAGCGGACTTCCGGCCGCAGGCAGAACCAGGGATTCGGTTTCCAGTTGAAGCCGAGCGTCAGTTCCTGATACTCGTCCCCCATGATTTCCTGGGTAACGACTCCGCCCATTGTCGTCATCACCGGTCCGGGCTTGAGAACCCGGGAATGATTCTGGTCGCGGAACCACTCATATCGGCAACCGAACGAAAGGCTCGGGGTCAGCTGCAAGTAGAGGTAAGGGCTGAAGGAAAGCCAGTCGCCGTCCCGATACACCACTTTGCCGTCGACGATTTCGTAGGAGCCGTTTTCCTCGTGTCCGAGATCGTGTTGGAACACGAAATGCAGCACCGGGGTAATCGCCTGGCTGAAGACCAAGCTGTAGCCGGTTCGTGTCTTGCCGCCGGAATCGGTCGTTTCGAGCTGATCGACGCCGGTGCTGATCAGGAACCCGAGCGAGGTCGTTTGAGCACAGTTTTCCCATTTCGCTCCGGCGAGATAGGAAATCTTATCGGCTGGGGATTCCCATTTGTCCCAGCCGCGATGTATGCCGAAATATCCGGTCAAACAAGGGGTGATCCGCTGGGAAAGCAGCATCCCGGTCAAGGTCGTCGGTTCTCCGTACATCATCGCATAGGAATGCGAGTAGAAAAAGTTCTGCGTCGCCATAACCGATTCGTGTCCCATTGGCGAGTAAAAATGCCCGGCCTTGAAATTCAAACCGATCGGGGCTTGGACTTCGGCGTACAGCTGCGGCATCGCCAAACCGTAAAGAGCGGCATCGCCCGCCCGGCGGGGACCTTCGTTCGAGTTCCAACGGAGACTCGCCGCCGTCGGATCGGTAACCGGATACCCGTAGTTACTGTCGGTCCGGGTTTCCAATCCCAACGCACTGGTAAAGAAGTAATCCGTACCATAAAGCAGGTCGACCCGGGCACCGATATCCCAGCGACAGGAATTCGGATCGACCGACTTGCCCATCGCCAAATAAAGCTGGTTCATTTGATAGTCGTTCGCCCGGTCGGTGTAGCGCAACACACCGTTAAAGCGGTTGTCGGGCCAATACGGGTTGATGGTGACACCTTGGTCGATCCAACCGGTTACGAACCAGTTGTTGCCCCAGCACGGCGTTACGCCGCAGCCCATATCGACCACTCCGCAAGCGTTGCCATAGTCTCCGCAAGGCCCGCAAGCATTGTAGTCGGTCATTGGCCCGCAGCTGGTGCAAGCTCCGCAGCCGCCCCCGACACCGCAGGACGAGTAACCTTGCGAGGAGTAGCCTTGCATCGACGGGGCATAAGCCTCGGATTCGAGGATGGGAGCCTCCATCTCATTGGCTTCTTCCATATATCCGACGGTTTGGTACAACCCGTTTTGATTCGGCTTGGCTTGCCAGGTTCCGACCGGCTTCGAGCTTGCTCCTCGGAGCACTTGCCCTTGAACCCCACAGGTAAGCGCCAAAGCAATGACGGTGCATAAAGTGATTCGTACCAAACAGTTTCGCATTTTTCTCTCCTAAGAAGTGGCTATCTCAAAGGAAAAACATGACGTTTTTCTCAAATGTCCTTTGTCTTACAGATAGTTAATCTCTTGCAATAACTTGGGTGGTTTGCGATATCTATGAATCGCCTAAAGCTCCCATTTTGCCCAATATTGATATTCGGATGATTGACTTTTCCGATACAATTCTTGGATTACTCTCTTTTTATCGGACAGGAATTATCGAAACTATCGAAAAAATACGAATTATCCGATTAAAAGTCAAAAATAGAATTTTGGGAATAATACGAATTATTACGGTATTCGTCACAAACCGCCCAAATTTACATACGGCTTTTGCGAATCCGCATACCGCTACGGTAAATCAATCGCTATCGAGCCAAGACCTCACGGTCCCGGCTCGATAGCGCGGTGTTCTGCGGCTCTCGAGCAAGGCAGATATAAAGGGATGCAAATCGAAGGCGAGAAGCCGGTTTGTTATGCAATACGCAATGTCAAAATGGCAAAAATAGCTAGAAAGTAGGGATTATAATTTTTTGTCTTATTTTGCGGACTAAGGATACCGAAAATACTGTTACAAAACGTAAATTTTAACTATCTCTGAATTGCGATGCATTATATGAAGATCATTGGTTTTAGATAATGATCGATTTGGATTCAGGTTTGACAGAGGGCGAAGCCTATCGCCCATACCGGCTACGGTAAACGCCTAAATGCTTAACAAAAAACGCAGGGTTATTTGGGAAAACCAAAGGAACGCCAAAATGGAAAGTGAAAAATTTCCGGCCAAAAAACACATTGGGACAAAATTTATGCGAACGGCGTTTTCCGTTCTCATACTGACCTTGATCGTGGGCTGCGCGATCTTTGATCCCAAGCCGGCGGGAACCCCGATTTTGCGGGATCAACCGAAAGAATTGGCCAAAACACCACTCCCGCAATACTATATCGAACCGCCGGATATCATTACCGTCGAGTCGATACACCTTGTTCCGAAGGCTCCTTATCTGCTCCGAACATTCGACACCATTTACGTCGATGTGGTCGGAACACCGGAAGATGAGCCGATTTCCGGCAAGTACACGATTCAACCGGGGGGTGATATCCAATTGGGAGCCTCTTACGGGTCGGTCCAAATCGGGGGAATGAAAATCGAGGATGCCGAAAAAGCGATTTTGGCCGCTTTACGCAAAAGACTCAAGAATCCGAGCGTTTCCGCGCGAATCGTCTCGATGTCGGAACTGCAACAAATCAACGGCGAGCACCTCGTCGGGCCGGACGGTTACATCACACTCGGTTCCTACGGTCGGGTTTATGTCAATTCTCTCACCATTCCGGAATGTCGGGAGGCGATCGAGCTGCATTTGTCCAAACAATTGGAACATCCTATTGTTTCCGTCGACATTTACGCGTATAATAGTAAGGAGTACTATGTCATACTCCAAAGCGGTGCGATCGGCGATCAGGTCATTCCTTTTCCGTACACGGGAAATGAAACCGTTCTCAAGGCAATCGCCAACGTCAACGGTTTGACGCAATTTTCC